>JAVROG010000475.1:0-7503 GCA_032162865.1 Mycobacterium sp.
TGGCGACTCCTTGACGTCCGTCTGCGTCGATTATGGCTCGGCCCAATTCATACGGCCCGCTTCGGGCTAGAGATAACCGGTCTGATTGACCAGGCGCACCGAGGAAGCCCCGTCGGGATAGAACTCCGCGATGCTCAACGACGCCAGATCCAGATGCAACCGGTAGAGGATCCCCGACCCGGCGTCCAATGCCATTCGCAGCAGCAGCTTGATCGGCGTGACATGCGAGACCACCAACACGTTCTTGCCTTCGTGGGCGCCGACGACCCGGTCGCGGAAACGACGGACCCGCCGCAGCACGTCATCGAAGCTCTCACCGCCCGGGGGCAACGCACCGGTGTCATACAGCCAGCGGCGGTGCAGTTCGGGATCGCGGGCGGCTGCCTCTGCGAAGGTCAGGCCGTCCCATGCGCCGAAGTCGGTCTCGATCAGATCCTCGTCGGTGGTCACGTCCGCGCCCAACGCCCTGGCCGCCGTGGTCGCGGTATCGAAGGCCCGTTGCAGTGGCGAGGAATACACGGCGGCGATTCCGCGGCGCTCGGTCAGATACCGCGCCGCCAAACCGGCCTGCCGCCAGCCGACTTCGTTAAGCGGCGGGTTCCCGCGCCCGGAATAACGGCGCTGCGCCGATAGCTCGGTTTGCCCGTGCCGCAACAAAAGCAGCCGCGTCGGGGTGCCCACCGCGCCGGTCCAACCCGGCCCGCCAACGGATTGGGCCGGAGCTTCGGCCGCAGCGACCCGGGCGGCTTCGGTCACCGGCACCGCGACCTTGTCGACCCGGAGATCCGCCTGGGCCGCCGCGTCCATCGCCTCGTTGGCCAGTCGATCGGCGTATGCGTTCTGCGCCCGCGGAATCCAGGAATAGGTGATCCGACGAAATTGCGACGCCACCGCCTGCGCCTGGGCGTGCAGTTCCACCAGGTCGGGGTGTTTGACTTTCCAACGCCCCGACATCTGCTCGACCACCAGCTTGGAGTCCATCAGGACCGAGACCTCGGTGGCGCCCAGGTTCAGGGCGTCCTCCAAGCCGCCTATCAAACCCCGGTATTCGGCAACGTTGTTGGTCGCGCGGCCGATCGCCCGCTTGGACTCCGCAAGTACCGTCCGGCGATCCACGGTCCACACCACCGCGCCATAGCCGGCCGGTCCCGGGTTGCCCCGCGATCCGCCGTCGGCCTCGATGACCACCTTCACTGATCGAAACCCTTGACTCGCAACAGGATCGCACCGCACTCAGGGCACTGCAGCACCTCGTCCTCGGCGGCCGCCAAGATACCGGCCAACTCGCCGCGACCGATCTCAATCCGGCAGGCACCGCACCGGTGTCCCTGTAGGAGCCCGGCCCCCGGCCCTCCCCTGGCACGCAACCGCTCGTATAACGCCGAAAGGTTCGGGTTGAGCGTTGCAACCAGGGTTTCCCGGCGCGCCGCGTGTTCGTCTCGCGATTGTTCGATCTCGCCGAGGGCCGCATCGAGATCCTGCTGGGCGCTGGCCAACTCGGTCTGCAACCCCTCGATGGTCCCCAATTCAGTGGCTTGCTGTGCCTGCAGCTCCTCGCGGCGCTCCATCACCTCCAACAGAGAATCTTCCAGGCTGGCTTGACGACGCTCCAGGGTCTCCAACTCGTGCTGCAGGTCAGCCAATTGTTTGGCATCCGTTGCCCCCGAGGTGAGCAACGACCGGTCCCGATCTTCGCGCTTGCGGACCGCGTCGATCTCGGACTCGAAGCGCGCCACCTGGGCATCCAGATCCTCCACGACAATTCGCACGCCACCCAGGCGGTCACTGGCGGCGGTGTGCTCGCCCTGCACCTGCTCGTAGCCTTCGCGCTGGGGCAGATGGGTAGCCCGATGAGCAAGCCGGGACAGCTCGGCATCCACCTTCGTCAATTCCAGTAGCGAACGCTGCTGTGCTACTTCGGCTTTCATGACTGATCTCCAGGTCTGTTTCTCAGCTCTCGCTCCCAGTCGTTCTCAGGTTCCACGGGTCGGTGCGGATCGTCGACACCCGCACCGGCAGCGACTCCCCGAAACGGGACCGCAGCAGGTCGGCCGCCTGCGCGCACCACGGGAACTCACTTGCCCAATGCGCGACGTCGATCAGGGCCACCTGCGACGCGCGGCAATGCTCGTCGGCGGGATGGTGCCTCAGGTCTGCTGTGACATAAGCCTGCACACCCGCCGCGGCTACCGCACCCAACAACGAATCACCCGCGCCCCCGCAGACCGCTACCCGCGACACCGGCGTATCGGGATCGCCTGCGGCGCGCACTCCCCACGACGTCCGCGGCAACGCCGCGCCGACCCGGGAGACGAACTGGCCCAACGGTTCGGGTTGCGGCAGGGTGCCGATGCGGCCTAATCCGGTGTTAGGGGGCGGCGGCACCATCGCGAAGGTGTCGAATGCCGGCTCCTCGTAGGGATGGGCGGCCCGCATCGCCGTCAGCACAGCAGCCCGTGCACGCGCGGGCGCGACGACCTCGATCCGGTCCTCGGTGACCTGTTCGACGGTCCCGATGCTGCCGATCGCCGGTGCCGCCCCCTCGTGCGGCAGGAACTGGCCGATACCGGTGACACTCCAGCTGCAGTGTGAGTAGTCACCGATGTGTCCGGCACCGGCCGCAAAGACCGCTTCCCGTACCGCTTGGGCATTCTCCTGCGGCACGTAGATGACCCATTTGTCCAGATCGGCGACTGCCGGCGACGTGTCAAGGACGGCCTCGACGGTCAGTCCGAGCGCATCCGCCAGCGCGTCGGACACGCCCGGTGCTGCCGAATCAGCGTTGGTGTGGGCGGTGAACAGCGAGCGGCCCGACCGGATCAGACGGTGGATCAGCGCGCCCTTGGGCGTACTGGCCGCGACCGTGTCGACCCCGCGCAGCAGCAGCGGATGATGCGCCAGCAGCAGACCGGCATCGGGCACCTCGTCGACGACGGCAGGTGTCGCGTCGATCGCGATGGTGATCGATTCGACGACGTCGGCGGGGTCGCCGCACACCAGTCCCACCGAATCCCACGACTCGGCAAGCCGCGGCGGGTACGCCTCGTCCAGCACATCGACGACGTCGGCCAGCCGCACACTCATCGGCGACTCCCGCTCGGTACGCAGGCGAGCGTTTCGCCGATCGATTCGACCATCCGTGACCATTCGGGACGCACCGCCGCCCGCAGATAATTCCCGTCCAGTCCGACGAAGGTGTCGCAGCGTCGTACTGCAATTCCTCTGTCCCGCAATTGGTTTCGAATCAACTCAGCGTCAGGGCTACTGAACAACACGAAAGGGGCCCGGCCATCGACCACGGCGACGCCCACCGACTCCAAACCGGCGACCATCGCTGCGCGCACCGCGACCAGCTGCGCCGCATCGGCGACGGCCTCGGCGACGGCTTGCTGCGTGCAGCAGGCTGCGATGGCGGTGAGCTGCAACGTGCCCACCGGCCAGTGCGCGCGCTGAGCTGTCAGTCGCTCCAACAGGTCCGGCGCCCCAAGGGCGTAACCCACCCGCAGCCCGGCCAGCGCCCACGTCTTGGTCAGACTGCGCAGCACCAGCACATCGGGAAGAGGGTCACCGGCAAGTGACTGCGGCTCGCCGGGAATCGAATCCGCGAACGCCTCGTCGACCACGACAATCCGCCCGGGCCGGCGCAGCGCGAGCAACTGCTTACGGGTGTGCAGCACCGACGTCGGGTTGGTCGGATTTCCCACCACCACCAGGTCGGCGTCGTCGGGCACCGCCGCCGCGTCCAGGGTGAACGGCGGCTCGAGGACTACGTGGTGCACCGGGACACCCGCCGCGGTCAGTGCCGCTTCCGGCTCGGTGAACGAGGGTGCGATGATCGCCGCCCGGCGCGGACGCAGATTGCTCAGCAACGCGAAGCCCTCTGCGGCCCCGGCCAGCGGCAACACCTCGTCGCCGGCTCGGCGGTGACGTGCGGCGACAGCATCCTGGGCGGCCCGCACATCGGTGTCGCTCGGGTAGCGGGCCAGATCAGCCAGCCGGGCAGCCAACCGCTCCAGTAGCCACGACGGCGGCTGCGCATGTCGCACGTTGACGGCGAAATCCAGCATGCCGGGCACGACGTCCTGATCACCGTGATAGCGCGCCCGCACGAAGCGAGTGGACGCGCTCTGATCCAGACCGGCCATCACTGAAACACTAGTGCGCGATTGAGGCGAGCAGACATCCGGAGGCCCACGGCACGGTCCGACCTGGCAGTTCGTCCACCAGCCCCATCAACGACAATGGGACCGTGACAAGTTCGACCGCGTTCGAGGCACCGCAGCTGGTGATCTTCGATCTCGACGGCACCCTGACCGATTCGGCCATCGGCATCGTCGCCAGCTTTCGGCACGCGCTCACCCACATCGGTGCCGCAATCCCCGACGGTGATCTGGCCGCCCAGATCGTCGGGCCGCCGATGGAGGAGACATTCCACGCAATGGAGCTCGACGGGCGCTCTGACGAGGCGTTCGCGGCCTTCCGGGCCGAATACGGCAGCCGCGGCTGGGCGATGAACAGCCTGTTCGACGGCATCGAACCGCTGCTGGCCGACCTGCACGAGGCAGGCGTGCGACTGGCGGTCGCGACCTCCAAGTTGGAGCCGACGGCGCGGCGCATCCTCGCCCATTTCGGGCTGGACCACCATTTCGAGGTCATCGCGGGCGCAAGTCCCGACGGTTCACGCAAGTCCAAGACCGACGTGCTGGCCCACGCGCTGGATCAGCTGCGACCGCTGCCCGAACGCGTTCTCATGGTCGGCGACCGCAGCCACGACGTCGACGGCGCGGCGGCGCACGGCATTGACACGGTGGTGGTCGGATGGGGTTACGGACGGGGAGACTTCGCGGACGAGGACACGCCCGCGGGTCCGACCCTGGTGACCCACGCCGCGACCGTGGACGAGCTACGGGGGGTGCTGGGTGTCTGATTCGAGTGTGCTGCACGTGACGTTCGTCTGCAGCGGCAACATCTGCCGTTCGCCGATGGCCGAGAAGATGTTTGCCCACCAGATTCACGAACGCGGTCTCGGCGACGTCGTGCGGGTCACCAGCGCCGGAACCGGCAACTGGCACGCCGGCGAGGGCGCCGACCGACGGGCCAAGCGCGTGCTGCGCGACCACGGCTACCCCACCGACCACCGCGCCACTGCGCTCGAGGACGATCATCTTTCGGCGGATCTTGTCATCGGGCTAGGACGCAACCATGTCGGGATCCTGCGCCAACTCGGGGTCGACGACAGCCGACTGCGGATGCTGCGTTCGTTCGATCCGCGCTCGGGGGCCCATCCCCTCGACGTCGAGGATCCCTACTACGGCGACCATAACGACTTCGAAGAGGCTTTCGTCGTCATCGAGGCCGCCCTGCCCGGCCTGCACGACTGGGTCGACGAAAGACTCGCGCAGAACGGATCCGGTTGATGCCCAGACGGCGTCGAAGCCCGGCATTTCTGCTGCGGCCGAGTTGGCTGGCGTTGGCGCTGGTGTGCATCGCCTTCACCTACCTGTGTTTCACGGTGTTGGCGCCGTGGCAGCTGGGCAAGAACACCAGGACCTCGCGTGAAAACCAGCAGATCGCCGATTCGGTCAGTTCGTCACCAGTGCCCTTGAAAACTCTATTGTCACAACAGCATTCGTATACCCCGCAGGAACAGTGGCGGAAGGTCACCGCCACCGGGCATTACCTCCCGGATGTGCGCGTCGTGGCCCGGCTGCGGGCAGTCGAGGGCGACCAGGCGTTTGAGGTGCTGGCGCCGTTCGCCGTCGACGACGGGCCGACCGTGCTCGTCGACCGCGGATATGTGCGGCCCGAGCAGGGCTCACACCTTCCGCCGATTCCTCGGCCGCCGGAGCAGACGGTGACCATCACCGCGCGACTGCGTAACTCCGAGACGGCCGTGCCGGGCAAGGACCCGTTCACCAGAGATGACTATCAGCAGGTGTATTCGGTCAGCACCGAACAAGTCGCAGCGCTGACCCGGGTGCCGCTGGCGGCGCCGTACCTGCAGTTGGTCGAGGACCAACCGGGCGGGCTCGGCGTGATCGGATTACCGCGCCTCGATGCCGGGCCGTTTCTCTCCTATGGCATCCAATGGATTCTGTTCGGCGTCGTGGCGCCGATCGCACTGGGATATTTCGTGTACGCCGAGGTCCGGGCGCGGCGACGGGAAAAGCAATTGAGGACAACCGGTACAGATGCTGGCGGACCAGAGCCGCCTCCGACCGAGCCGGAGACCGTCGAACACAAACTCGCCGACCGTTACGGCCGTCGGCGGTAGCCCGCCCCCCGCCCGCCGAGTGCCGCCACCATCGCCGCGGCCCCCGCCTGCACGACCCGCGACAGTGCCACCCCCCGGCGCAGGTCGGCCACCGTGGGTTGCCCGCCGTCGCCCAGCGTCGGCCGGATCTGCAGCTCGTGGTGGTACTGGGTGGGCCCTCCGAGTCGCACACCGAGCGCCCCGGCGAACGCCGCCTCGACGACGCCGGCGTTGGGGCTGGGATGCCGGCCGGCGTCGCGGTGCCAGGCACGGGCCGCGACCATCGGCGAGCCGCCGACCAACGGCGCGCAGACAACCACCAACGCCGCGGTCACCCGGGCACCTACGTAGTTGGCCGCATCGTCGGATCGTGCTGCAGCCCAACCAAACCGGAGATACCGGGGCGAGCGGTGCCCGACCATCGAATCCAGCGTGTTGACCGCGCGGTACCCCAGCACCGCCGGTGCGCCGCCCACTGCCGCCCACAGCAGCGGCGCCACCTGGGCGTCGGAGGTGTTCTCCGCCACCGATTCCAGCGCGGCGCGCGTCAAGCCCACCTCGTCCAACATAGCCGGATCGCGTCCACACAGCGACGGAAGCAACCGTCGCGCGCCCTCGACATCGCCGTCCTCCAGGAGCAACGCCATCTGAGATCCGGTGCGTGCCAGCGAGGTTCCACCCAGTGAGGTCCAGGTGGCGGCTGCGGTAACCACGGCGTAGCGAAGCCGGCCGCCCCGCTGCGCAACACCGCCCAGCAGACCCGCCCCCGCGACGAGTAGACCCACGTGCACGGCACCGGCGACCCTGGCGTCGCGGTAGCTGATCTGTTCCAATTTGGCGGCCGCGGCACCGAACAACGCGACCGGATGACCCCGTCTCGGGTCGCCCAGCGCGAGATCGGCGAGGTAGCCGGCCACTACGCCGACGATCCGGGCCTGCCGCGTCGACGCAAACACCCCGGCAGCGTCTCATACGTGGTTCACTCGATCACATGGGGCACGATCCGCAATGAAGCGGCCAGTAAACAGGGTTGCCGACCTGTTGAACCCCGCAGCCATGTTATTGCCGGCCGCGAATGTGATCATGCAGCTGTCCCTGCCGGGCGTCGGCTATGGCGTGCTGGAAAGCCCGGTGGACAGCGGTAACGTCTACAAGCACCCGTTCAAGCGGGCCCGCACCACCGGCACCTACCTGGCGGTGGCGACCATCGGGACCGAGTCCGACCGGCAACTGATCCGTGCCGCCGTCGA
>JAVROG010000476.1:0-10116 GCA_032162865.1 Mycobacterium sp.
ACGGTGACCGCATCGTCGGTTTCGCGGTGTACCCGTTCGATGCGGCCACGTAATTCCTCAACCGACCACAGTGGCGTAATCAACTCCAGATAGTCGTCGATGCGCAGCGGCCAGGTGAAATACCCAAGGCCTCGCACCACAATCCGGGCCAATCCCGGCAACGCGACCTTCGTCCCACGCTCCGGCATTGGTCCTCGCTCTCACTGGACACGCCGTTCATTTGCGGCACGTGACTCCGGTCACAATACCCGGAAGCGATGGACTCAAACCGCCCGATTAGGTGGCAGCCGTTACGACAACAGACCGATCAATAGCAGCACGATCGCGATCGTCGGAAACAGCCCCTGCGTCACCGCGGCTCGCGCCTTGTCCCGCGCCGAGAGCACCAGCACTACGGCGGCCGCCGCCATGGATCCGACCCCGGCGAAGACCAGCGCGGCGCCGACGTCGCGGTGTCCGGTGAACATCGCGGCGATACCGATGCCGGACACAATTGCCAGAAACAGGTTGTAGAACCCCTGGTTGAAGGCCAGCAGTTTGGTGGTCTCGGCTTCCTCAGCCGTGGTGCCGAACGTCGCGCGGGTGCGCTTCGAGGTCCACGTCAACGACTCCATCGTGAAGATGTAGACGTGTAACAGCGCGGCGAGCGCGGCGAATACCAAAGCGGCGGTGACCATTTCAGTCCTCCCTGTCGAACAGTCCGGGCTGCGAGACCCCGACCGGTGGCGTCATGCCCAGGTGCGTCCAGGCCAGCGCCGTGGCCACCCGTCCTCGCGGCGTCCGCGCGACCATTCCCGCGCGCACCAGGAAAGGCTCGCACACCTCTTCCACTGTGGCAGCTTCCTCCCCCACCGCGACTGCCAGCGTCGAGACCCCGACCGGGCCGCCGCCGAAGCTGCGAGTCAGCGCCGTAAGCACCGCGCGGTCCAGTCGGTCGAGGCCCAGTTCGTCGACGTCGTAGACCGCCAGGGCGGATTTGGCGACGTCGCGGGTGATGATGCCGTCGGCGCGAACCTCGGCGAAGTCACGAACCCGGCGCAGCAGTCGGTTGGCGATTCGTGGCGTGCCCCGCGATCGACGCGCGATCTCCCCGCCGGCATCGGCATCCACCTCGATGCCCAGAATTCCGGCGGAGCGGGTAAGCACCCGCTCCAACTCGGCGGGTTCGTAGAAATCCATGTGCGCGGTGAAGCCGAACCGGTCGCGCAGCGGCCCCGTCAGCGCGCCGGACCGGGTGGTCGCGCCGACCAGGGTGAAGGGTGCGACTTCGAGCGGAATTGACGTCGCCCCCGGCCCTTTGCCGACCACCACGTCGACCCGGAAATCCTCCATCGCCAGGTAGAGCATTTCCTCGGCGGGCCGGGCGATGCGGTGAATCTCGTCGATGAACAACACGTCGTGCTCGACCAGATTGGACAACATCGCCGCCAGGTCGCCCGCGCGTTCCAGAGCGGGTCCCGACGTCACCCGCAGCGCCGTCCCCAGCTCGGCTGCGATGATCATCGCCAGCGACGTCTTGCCCAACCCGGGCGGGCCGGACAACAGGATGTGATCGGGTGTGCCGCCGCGGTTCTTGGCTCCCTCGATGACCAGCTGCAACTGCTCGCGCACCCGCGGCTGGCCGATGAACTCCCCCAACGAGCGGGGCCGCAAGCTGCCGTCGACGTCGCCCTCGCCGACGGCCAACGTCGGCGAGACGTCGCGGTCGGAAATGTCTTCCTCGTCGATGCGCTCCGCATCGTCGCTGGCGTAACTCATTGGCGCCGCTCCTCCTCATCGCTGCGCTCTGCATCTGCATCGTCGCCGGCGCGACTCATTTCGTTCTACCCAGTAAGGACAGCGCAGACCGTAGCGCCGTGGAGGTGTTCGCTTCCCGGTCGGCAGCCAGCACCTTGTCGGTGGCCTCCTCGGCCTGCTTGATCGGGAAGCCTAGGCCGACCAGGGCTTCGACCACCGGTCCCCGCACCGCGTGGCCATTCACCGCGGGCGCCGCGCCGGACGCCCCGACCACACCGATCTTGTCGCGCAATTCGAGGACCATCCGTTCGGCGCCGCGTTTGCCGATCCCAGGCACCCGGGTCAGCGCGGTGACGTCGCCGTCGGCCAGCGCCTGCCGCAGCGCCGTCGCGTCGTGCACGGCCAGGGTCGCCATCGCCAACCGGGGTCCAACACCGGACACCGACAACAGTGTCTGGAAGAGATCGCGGGTTTCGGTGTCGGAGAATCCGTACAGCGTCTGCGAATCCTCCCGCACGATCATCGCGGTGATCAACCTGGCCTCGGTGCCGTGCCGCAACGTCGCCAGCGTCGCCGGCGTCGCGTTGACCCGGTAGCCCACCCCGGCCGCCTCGATCACCGCATGATCGAGGGCCACTGCGAGAACCTCACCACGAACCGAGGCGATCATCGGGCGGCCTTCAGCTTGGCCTTGTAGGCCCGCTGCTGTTGCGCCACCCGCGCTTCGGCCTCGGCCATCCGGGCGAGCATCGGCGCCCGCCAGCAGTGGCAGATGGCCAACGCCAACGCGTCGGCAGCATCGGCCGGGCTCGGTTTGGCTTGTAGCCCAAGGATTCTGGTGACCATCGCGGTGACCTGCGCCTTATCGGCAGCGCCGTTGCCGGTGACTGCGGCCTTGACCTCGGTGGGCGTATGGAAGTGCACGTCGATGTCGCGCTTGGCGGCGGCCAGTGCGATGACACCGCCAACCTGCGCCGTGCCCATCACCGTCGTGACGTTCAGTTGGGAAAACACCCGCTCGATGGCCAGCACGTCAGGGTGGTGAGTGTCCAGCCAGTGTTCGACGGTGTTGCTGATGGCCAACAGCCGCCGGTGCAACGGCTGGTCCGACGGCGTGCGCACCACGTCCACGTCGAGCGCCGTGATCTGCCGGCCACGCCCGCTCTCGACCAGTGACAGCCCGCACCGCGTCAACCCGGGATCGACGCCCATTACCCGCACCGCAGCTCCCCACTTTGTTCCGAACAGCTGTTCGATAGCCTAGCTCGCACCACCGACAGCGGCAGGTAGGACACGCGGCGGTCGTGCGCTACGTTAGGGCGCACTACGGGAAGGGTTCGCGTGGGATCACAGCTGATCGTGATTGCGGTGGCGTTGTTCATCGCTTCCATCCTCGTTCTCATATATTCGCTCACCGCCTACCCCGCGCCGTCGGCGTAAGACCGGTGCCGCTTCATCAACTCGCTGTCGTTCCGGCCGACGTGTCCGGGGCACGATTGGCGTTGGCGCTCAACGCGGCCGCACCACCTCCCCTGGCCACCTATCGGCTCGACCACCCCGAGTGCGGCGCGCTGCTGCTCGGAGTGCTGGGCGCGTCTCACGTCGTCACGGTGGACACCGTCGATCGGGCCACCTTCTCCGAGCAGGTCTCGTGCACCGCGCGCAGCGGCCACGGCGACGGCCTGCCCGAGCACGCCGAAGCGCCCGGCTATCGCCTCAAATCCCGCATCGAAGAAACCGACGAGGCGGAATTTCGCCGCCTCGCATACGACCTTCGCGAGCGGTGCGCGACCGAGACCGGGTGGTTGGGCGGGGTGTTTCCCGGCGACGACGCCGCGCTGACCGCGCTGTCCGCCCACCCCGACGGCGCAGGCTGGGGCTGGCATACCTGGCACCTGTACCCGCGGCACCCGTTGGGATCAGGGGGCACGGTGGTGCACACCGAGAGTCAGTGGCATCCGTGAGCCGCCAACAATCACCAATACCACCTGAAATCTGATCCCGCGAGTGACCCGGCGGCCCATTCAAGGAGCGCAGATGGATCTGCATCTAGCAGGTAAGACCGCCGTCGTCACCGGCGCCAGTAAAGGCATCGGCCTCGCGGTCACCACGACGCTCGTCGCTGCGGGCGCCCATGTGGTGGCCGGGTCGCGGACCCGGGGCGAAGGATTGGCAGCGCTGGAGGCGGCCGGACACGTGTCGTTCGTGTCGGTAGACCTGTCCCGGCCCGATGCCGCCGAAGAATTAGTCGCCGCCGCGGCCGTTCGTGGCGGGATCGATGTTCTGGTCAACAATGTCGGCGGTGCGACGGTCCGCCCAGACGGGTTCGCAAGCATCACCGACGAGGATTGGCAGGCGTCCTGGGATCTGAACGTGATGGGCATCGTGCGGCCCACCCGTGCGGCGCTGCCGGAGATCGAGCGGCGTGGCGGCGGTTCCGTCGTCATCGTCAGCTCGATCAGCGCCTACTCCCCCGGTGCCGAGACCTATGACTATTGCGCCGCTAAGGCCGCCATCACCAATCTTGCGAAAGCATTGTCAAAAGAGTTGGCGCCAATGAATATTCGAGTCAACTCGATCAGCCCCGGACCGGTGTCGACCGCGATATGGACGGAGGAGGGCGGCCTCGCAGAAGGGTTCGCCGCGGCCAACGGGGAGACGGCTGACGAGGTCAGGGCCACGCTCGTCAGCAGTACTCCAACCGGCAAATTCACGTCCCCACAACAGGTCGCCGACCTCGTCGTCTTTCTCGCCAGCGACCGAGCCGGCAACATCAACGGAGCCGACTACCGCATCGACGGCGGGTTCGTCGGCACCCTGTGAACGAGAATGACGCTTATTCCTCGTCGAGCTCGGCCAGCACCTCGTCGGACAGGTCGACATTCGTCCAGACGTTCTGCACGTCGTCGCTGTCTTCCAGCGCGTCGACCAGCTTGAATACCTTGCGGGCGCCGTCGGCGTCGACCGGGACACTGACCGAGGGCTGGAAGCTGGCCTCGGCCGACTCGTAGTCGATGCCCGCGTCCAGCAGCGCGGTGCTCACCGCGACCAGATCGGTTGGCTCGGAGATCACTTCGAAGCTATCGCCGAGATCGTTGACGTCCTCGGCGCCGGCGTCAAGGACTGCGATCAGCACGTCGTCCTCGGTCAGCCCGTTCTTTTCCAGGGTGACCATGCCCTTGCGCGTAAACAGGTAGGACACCGAGCCGGGGTCGGCCATCGTGCCGCCATTGCGCGTCATCGCGATCCGTACCTCGCTGGCGGCGCGATTGCGGTTGTCGGTCAGGCATTCGACGAGCACCGCCACACCGTTGGGCCCATAGCCCTCGTAGGTGATGGTCTGCCAGTCGGCACCGCCGGCTTCCTCGCCGGCACCGCGCTTTCGGGCACGCTCGATGTTGTCGTTGGGCACCGAGGTCTTCTTCGCCTTTTGGATGGCGTCGTAGAGCGTCGGATTACCGGCCGGGTCACCACCGCCGGTACGGGCGGCGACCTCGATGTTCTTGATCAGCCGGGCGAACTCCTTGCCACGGCGCGCGTCTTTTACGGCCTTCTGGTGCTTGGTGGTGGCCCACTTGGAATGGCCGCTCATTGCCGTCCTATCTGAAGAATCACGGTAGTTATAGCCAGACGAGTCTACGTGTCTGCTGATGCCGGGCTAGCTGCCCCGGACCAGGTCGACGAACAACCGGTGCACCCGGCGATCCCCCGTCATCTCCGGGTGAAACGCCGTCGCCATTACGCCGCCCTGGCGCACCGCGACGATGTGTCCCGCAGCCCGGGCCAGCACCGTTACGTCGTCGCCCACCCGTTCCACCCACGGCGCCCGGATGAACACCGCCCGCACCGGAGCGTCCAACCCCTCGAACGGAATGTCGCCTTCGAACGAATCGACCTGTCGGCCAAAAGCATTGCGCCGCACTGTCATATCGATTCCGCGCAGCGGAAGCGCCGCACGCCCGTCAGTGCCAGCGTCCAGGATCTCGCTGGCCAGCAAAATCATGCCGGCACACGCCCCGTACGCGGGAAGCCCGGCGGCCAGCCGTGCCCGCAGCGGCTCGAGCAGGTCGAAGTCAAGCAGCAGGTGACTCATCGCGGTGGATTCCCCGCCGGGTATCACCAGCCCGTCCACCGCATCCAGTTCGGCACGCCGGCGCACCGTCATCGCATCAGCGCCGGCTTCGCGCAGTGCGGCGAGGTGCTCGCGGGTGTCACCTTGCAAAGCAAGCACACCGATGAACGGCCCACTCACTCCGGAGCCGGCTGGTATTCGCGCTTGAAGCGGGTCAGCCCCTCCTGCATCACCGCGGCCACCATCTCGCCGCTCTGATTGAAGATCTTGCCCTGGCACAGCGAGCGGCCACCGCTCGCCGAGGGCGAGGACTGGTCGTAGAGCAGCCATTCGTCGGCCCGGAAGGCCCGCATGAACCACATCGCGTGGTCCAACGACGACACCTGCAGATGCTGCCGCTCTTCCATATGCGTGACCTGCGCCGAACCCAGCAACGTCAGGTCGCTCATGTATGCCAACGCGCAGATGTGCAGCACCGGGTCGTCGGGCAACGGGTCGCGGTGGCGAAACCAGACCTGCTGCTGGGATGCCTTGCCGGGCAGCAATTGCAATCTCTCGCGGGGCACGATGCAGACGTCCCACTCCTCGAACTGCTTGAATCCCGCTTCGTCGAACACCTTCACCGAGCTCAGGCCGGGTAATCCGTCGGGGGGCGGCGCCGCGGGCATGGCGTCCTGATGGTTGATGCCCTCCTGGTCGGTCTGAAACGACGCCCCCATGCTGAAGATGATCTCGCCGTGCTGGATAGCGTTGACCCGCCTGGTGGCGAACGATCCGCCGTCGCGAGTGCGCTCGACGGTGAACACCGTGCGTTCCTTGGCGTCCCCGGGCCGCAGAAAATAGCCGTGCAGCGAATGGACCTGGTAACGCGGGTCGACCGTGCGGACCGCCGACACCAACGACTGCCCGGCCACATGACCGCCGAAAGTGCGCTGCAAGAAACCGGAGTCGGGGCTGAAGACGCTGCCGCGGTAGATGTTGACCTCGAGTTGCTCGAGATCGAGGATCTTTTCGATCGCCACGGGTTGTTCTTACCAGCCGCGTTGAGCCAGGCGATGCGGCTCCGCGATCTCCTCCACGTTGATGCCGACCATCGCCTCACCCAACCCACGCGACACCTTGGCCAGCACGTCGGGGTCGTCGTAGAACGTGGTGGCTTTGACGATCGCCGCGCCGCGCTGTGCGGGGTCGCCGGATTTGAAGATGCCCGAGCCGACGAACACGCCCTCGGCACCGAGCTGCATCATCATCGCGGCGTCGGCCGGGGTGGCGATGCCGCCCGCGGTGAACAGTGTCACCGGCAGCTTGCCCGCGCGTGCCACCTCCACAACGAGGTCGTAGGGTGCCTGCAATTCCTTTGCCGCAACGAACAATTCGTCTTCGGACAACGACGAGAGCCGACGGATTTCGCCCCCGATGGCCCGCATGTGCGTGGTCGCGTTGGAGACGTCACCGGTGCCGGCCTCGCCCTTGGACCGGATCATGGCCGCACCCTCGGTGATGCGCCGCAGCGCCTCCCCGAGATTGGTGGCCCCGCACACGAACGGCACGGTGAATTTCCACTTGTCGATGTGGTGGGTGTAGTCGGCCGGCGTCAGCACCTCGGACTCGTCGACGTAGTCGACCCCCAGGCTCTGCAGGATCTGGGCCTCGACGAAGTGTCCGATGCGCGCTTTGGCCATCACCGGGATGGTGACCGCCTCGATGATGCCCTCGATCATGTCGGGGTCGCTCATCCGCGACACCCCACCCTGGGCCCGGATGTCGGCGGGCACCCGTTCCAGCGCCATCACCGCGACGGCGCCGGCGCCCTCGGCGATTCGGGCCTGTTCAGGGGTAACGACGTCCATGATGACGCCGCCCTTGAGCATTTCGGCCATACCGCGCTTGACGCGGGCAGTACCGGTCTGGCCCCCCGTTGGGTTAACGCCCGGCTGGGTCCCATTCTGCTGGGTGTCCACTACTCTTCTGCTCTCCGTCACGAGGGTTAAGTGCGGCTACCAGTCTAGTGGTGACCCACAACCACGTTTTCCGGCTCCACCACAGCGAAGTCTGGTCGACGCTCCAGGATCGCGCCGTACGTGTCATAGGCTGCGCGGTGTTGACGACCGAGAAAGGCCAGCTGGGACGCAACTTAGCGATGAATTTCGTACTACAGCCGCCAGAACTGAACTCGGCGCGCATCTACGCCGGTGCGGGCCTGGGCCCGTTGCTGTCCGCGGCAGTCTCCTGGGACGGGCTGGCTCAGGAGTTGAGTACCGCGGCCGATTCATTTGCCGCAGTCACCTCTGGGCTTGCCGACGGCGCTTGGCAAGGCCCGGCGATGTCGGCGATGACGGGCGCCGCCGGCCCATATGTGACGTATTTGACAACCGCTGCGACGCAGGCCGAGCTGGCCGCCAGGCAGGCCCGAACGGCGGCAAGCGCCTTCGACGCGGCGCGCGCGGCAATCGTGCATCCCGCGCTGGTGGCAGCCAACCGGAACCACCTGGTGTCGCTCGTGGCAACCAACTTGCTGGGCCAGAATGCTCCGGCGATCGCAGCCGCCGAGGCCGTATACGAGCAGATGTGGGCCCAGGATGTGGCGGTAATGGCGGCCTACCACGCCGACGCGTCGGCGGTGGCCATGCGCCTGGTGCCTTTCGGCGAGGGTTTGCAGCAACTACTGCAAAACCTGCCGGGTCAGGCGGCCAGCGCCTACGCCGCCTCGGGGCTTCCAGCGCTCACCGTGGACTGGCGGACCGGCAACTTCAACCTGGGGACGGGCAACACCGGCGTCAACAACATCGGCATCGGCAACCGAGGCGATGGCAACATCGGCATCGGCAACCGGGGCAATGGGAACTTCGGCATCAACAACATCGGCAACGGGAACGTCGGGCTCGGCAATACGGGTAACGGTCTCATCGGCTTCGGGATGCCCGGTGACGGCAACGTCGGCGTCCGCCTGATCGACCTGAACCAAGTCGGTGGGGGCGTTCCGGCGAAGGCAGCGCTACTCATGGGCGGCACCGGACTCAATCCGCTGCCCTGGCCTGGCTTCGAAGCATTGGCGCGGCAGTTCCTCACCCCCACTGATCCGTCCTATGCCGCGCAGTTCCTGGTGACGCCCTCGAAGTTATTTCCGATCACCGGGCCGACCAGCCTGACCTTCGACGCATCGGTGGCCGAAGGTGCGCGGTACTTGAACGCTGCGATCATGGACCTGCATGCGGCGGGTAAAGACACCGTCGTCTTCGGGCTGTCGCAGAGCGCCACAGTGGCCACGCTGGAAATGCGCTACTTGCAAAGCCTGGCGCCCGGTTTACGGCCGGGCACCGACGAGCTGTCCTTCGTATTGGCCGCAAATCCCAACCGGCCCAACGGCGGCCTGCTGGCGCGCCTGCCGGGCTTCTCCGTGCCTTTCTTGGGCTTCACGTTCAATGGTGCGACTCCCGCCAACGCCTACCCCACAATGGATTACGCGATCCAGTACGACGGCGCCGCCGACTTCCCGAAGTACCCGCTCAACCTTTTCGCCACCGCCAACGCTCTCGCGGGCTTCGCGCTGATCCACCCGTCCTACAGTCTGTCGGCCGCCCAGATGGCATCGGGAATTGTTCAACCAGTCTCACCGGGCAGCCTGAGCACCTACATCCTCATTCCCACCCACGACCTGCCGTTGCTGGAACCGCTGCGCGCTATCCCTTTTGTGGGAAACCCGCTGGCCGATTTGATCCAGCCGGATTTGCGAGTGCTCGTCGAATTGGGCTACGACCGCACCGGCTTTCAGGATGTGCCCACCCCGTTCGGCCTGTTCCCCAATATCGATCCGGTGGTAGTCGCCGCCCAGCTAGGGCAGGCCGCCGGGCAAGGTGTGCACGACTCGCTCGCCGGTCTGGGGTTCGTCCGCTGAGCACGACCCTCGATCGGAACACCGGCTAACCTCAAGTGCTACTGCTGCACCCATCAGCCCAGACGGTTTGGACGATCTGCAACGCGCCGCTGAGCGAAAAGGCGGCGCGCCCAAATCGAAGAGTTCGGTCAGGATGGCCTCGTTGCCCGATGGACATGCTGAGCAACAATTCACCTGTCAGCAAAGGATTGCGGTACGTGCGTCGATTTTGCTGAGCATGGGGTTTCGCCGTGAGAATGCTGCTATAAGTGTGCTAGGCCCGAACACGGCGTTGAATGGAGGGCCGCCATGACGATCACCCAGCGGCTAGGCGCAGTCACCTTCGCTGGTGTAGCGGTCGTTGCACTAGCTGGGCCAGCCCGGGCTAACCCGATTTTCGAAGGTGACTACACCTACCGCGGCGAAGGTATCG
>JAVROG010000477.1:0-2733 GCA_032162865.1 Mycobacterium sp.
GCCGGCTGCTGCCTGGAACATCGGCGCTTCGCCGGCTCCAGCCATCAACCTGGCTGTGTTCACCTCTGGTGGCAATGCTCCGTAGAACATCGCCAACATTGCGGGCACTGCGGACATAGTTTGCTGGACTCAATCTTTCTTGGTTGTCCGGTTGTTATTACGACACGAATGTCATTACGAAAGTGCGGCGGCGCCGGAGCCGTCGACAGCGGTATAGATCGCGGCCGATTCGATGTATGCCGCACCAGTGCGTGCCAACTCTTCCTGAGCGAAGGCATTCAGCGCATTGGCCTCAAGTGCCTCGGTCGCGAACGCCATGGCGGCCTGTACCGACACTTCCTCTGCACCTGCGGGGACCAATGCGCTGGCCTCGGTCGTCGCCGCCATACCGGTCGCTAGACCACGGGCACCATTTGCGACGACCTGAGAACCGACTCCAATGGCTCCTGGGTTGTGCTCCAAGGGTTGCATTTGCCGTTACTCCTTACATACTTCGAAAACACTGCATAGAGGGTCATGGACCCATGCTGGAGCGGTTGCTTGCTCCCCCGTGGAATCGATCCCCCGATCCCTTTGCTGGCGAGTAGCCAGAAGCGTTGCTGTACGTCTGAGAAAATTCTACCGGTCCGTAAGGGGTGGTGCTAACACTTCTTCTTCCGGGGGGTCCATGTAGGCCGCCTGAATGACTTCTTTGCCGTCCTGCGACCGCAGAAGTGCCTGACCAGGAGGGCGTCGTTTCAGTTTGAACTCGCTGGTGGGGAAGTCCATCTTCTCCCCGGACAAGAACAGCGTCGGCGAACCCGCGCCATACGCAGCCCCGACGAACTTGTCCATCGACGCCCGCTGGGCTTGGCTCATCTGGCAGGTGACGACGATGTGTAACCCGATGTCGGCCGCTGCTGGCAACAGTGCTGTCAACGGCGCCATCGGTCCGAACGGGCCGCCTGCGGCCACCACCATGTGCCAGTCATCGACGAGCAGGACCACATCCGGCCCCGTCCACCATGACCGCGACCGTAGCTGCGTAGTGGTCAGGTCCGCCGGTGGCAGGCGGGTCTGCAAATTGGCCGCCAGTGCCTTGATCGCTTCCTCGAGTGCAGCGTTGTTCCTGTTGACCGCGAACGCGTCCAGCATGTGGTCGTGCGGTATGGCGTCCAGCAGGCCCGATCGGTAGTCAGCCAGCATGAACCGCACCTGCTTCGGACTGTTGCGCGCGCAGATGGCCGCCGCGACGGCGTGGGCGATAGTGGTCTTGCCGGACTTCGGCGCCCCAAAGATCAGCAAGTGCGGCGCGGTGTGCATCGCGCTGGTGGCGACCGTCAGGTCGGCCTCGCGTATGCCGAGGGGGACGGTCCACCTGGTGCGGTAATCGGAGTCGGGACCCGGCGGGTTCGGGTCGAGTTCACGAAGGTAGATGCGGTCGGGCAGCACCCTGATCTTCGGCGCCTCGTCGGTGTGCAGGTTTCCGATGTGCTGGACTGCGGCGGTGATGGCGGGCACCATGTCTGTCGCGCTGTGCACTCCGTCCAGGCGTGGCACGCCGATCATCAGGTGGTGCTTCTCCATCGAAATGGCACGGCCGGGCCGGTTGACCGGGATGTCTCGAGTCATGCGGTCGACCTGCGTCTCGTTGATGTCACCGAGGCGGAATTCGATCTTGGTTCCGAGGTAGTCGCGAACCCGGGCTTTCAACTCCGTCCAGCGCGGCGTCGTAATCACCGTGTGCACGCCGAATGCCAGTCCCTGTCCCGCCAGGTCCTGGACCACCGGCTCGAGTTCGGGGAATTCCGAGACGAACGCGGGCCATCCGTCGATCACCAGGAACACGTCGCCGAACGGGTCTGCTGACGCTGGATGATTCGGGTCGTCGCGCAGTTGGCGATACATTGCGATCGAGCCGACGCGGTACTGCTTGAACAGCGCTTCACGTTGGCGCAGAACGGCTTTCATCTCCGCCACCATGCGGTTGACTCGGTCTGGCTCGGACCGCGTGGCGACGCCCCCCACGTGGGGCAGGTCTTCCAGGTACATCAGTCCGCCGCCGCCGAGGTCGATGCAGTAGAACTGCACCTGACGCGGCGTGTGCGAAGCGGCGGCCGACAGCATCATCGTCTGCAGGAACGTCGACTTGCCGGTCTGCGGCGCGCCGCCGATCGCGATGTTGCCTCCCGCCGCGGAGACGTCGACGCCCCACACCTCCTGCTTGTGCCTGCGGGGTTCGTCCATGATGCCCAGACCGAAACGCAGGAGCTGATGATGGTCGCGCTCCACCAGTTCGTTGACCGGCGTCGGTTCGGTCAACGGTGGCAACCACATGCGATACGCGCGGGTCTCACCGGTGGTCAGCTGCTCGAGGACGACCTCGCGCAACACCCGCTGTTCAGATTCGGTGGTCATGTCTCGACTCCCGCTCGCTCCGGGCCTCGCTCGTACCTCGCTGCGATCCTCACTCGCGCTCGTCTTCGGGAAGTCATGTTTAGGTCACCGCCTCCGCGATCGGCGCCGCGGTGAACTGGCGGATCCGCACCTTGCCCACCGCGGCATGTTTGGGAACCACCTCGCCGACGTCGTCCACCGGCGTCGGCACGTAGTTCACCCCCGTGAACACGCTGTGGAACTTCACCGGATCCTCCATGCCGACCCGCAGGAAGCCGACGCCGCTCTCCTTGTTCGTGATGTATTGCGCCTCAGGCGTTCCGATCACCATCTTGGACTCGGCCGAACTGGTGGTCC
>JAVROG010000478.1:0-19787 GCA_032162865.1 Mycobacterium sp.
CACGCAGCTACATCTTGGCCGACACCCCCGGCCATGAGCGTTACACCCGCAATATGTTCACCGGTGCGTCCAACGCGCATGTGGCGACTCTGCTGGTCGACGCGCGCGCCGGCGTGCTGCGTCAGACCCGTAGGCACGCCCGGATCGCAAAACTTTTGGGCATCAAGCACTTTGTTGCAGCGGTGAACAAAATCGACCTCGTTGACTTTGACCAGGACGCGTTCACCAAGGTGGAAGAGCAGCTGGGTCAGCTGGCGGCGCGCCTGGGTGACGTGGACATCACCGTGATTCCGATCGCCGCCAAGCTCGGCGACAACGTCGTGCACAGCTCTGACAACACCCCGTGGTACGACGGACCCACGCTGCTGGAGTACTTCGAGGGCGTGGAGTTGGCCGCACCGCATGCCGAGGCGTCGCGGTTGCGACTACCGGTGCAGTGGGTGTCACGGCCGACCGACGACAAGCGCCGTCGCTACACCGGTCGCCTGGCGGCGGGAACGCTCAGTGTCGGCGACTCGGTAATGTCGCTGCCGGCCGGCACCCGCTCAGAAGTGACCGTGCTGGACACCCTCGACGACGACCGCACGACAGGTGTTGCGCCGCTATCAGTTTCGATCGAGCTGGCCGACGACATCGACGTCGGGCGCGGTGACGTGTTCGTGAGCGGTGCCGAGGATGCGGTTCCGCCGGTGCTGGCCCGCGAAATCGACGCGAACGTCTGCTGGTTCATCGACTCCCCGCTGCGCGCCGGTGACCGGCTGGCGCTGAAACAAACCACGAAAACCGTGCGCGCCACCGTCCAGGAGCTGCACTCGCGGCTCGACCCGGAGACCCTTGACGAGCTCGATCAGCCAGTTGAGTTGACACTCAACGACATCGGCACCGTGACGCTGCGCACCAGCTCGGTCATCATCGCCGATCCCTATGTCGATAACCGCGACAGCGGATCCTTCATTCTCATCGACGAGACCAGCAACGACACCGTCGGCGCGGGAACCATCATCGAGGCACGCGAAGTCAAGCCGGGCACGCATGCACGCACCGACATCCGCTGGCATCCTTCGGCACTGGACCGCAAGCACCGCTGGCAGGCCACCGGGCAACCCGGCGCCACGATCTGGTTCACCGGTCTGCCCGCCTCGGGCAAGTCGACAGTCGCCGTCGCCGTGGAACGCGCACTCGTCGAATCGGGACGGGTGGCCTACCTGCTCGACGGGGACAACTTGCGTCACGGCCTCTCCGATGATTTGGGCTTCTCTCCCGGAGATCGCACCGAAAACATCAGGCGGGTAGGGCATTTGACCCGGCTGCTGGCCGACGCCGGCGTGGTTGCATTGGCCTCACTCGTGTCACCGCTAAAGTCGGACCGCGAAACCGCACGCGCCCTGAATAACGCCGCCAAACTTCCGTTCATCGAGGTACACATCGCCACCTCGCTAGAAGAGTGCGAAAAACGCGATCCCAAGGGCCTGTACGCGCGGGCACGGAACGGCGAGCTCAAGGGCCTGACCGGGGTGGACGCACCTTACGAGCCGCCGGAGGAGCCGGACCTCGTCCTGGACACCGCTGGTGCCGACATTGAACAACTCGCGGCTCAGGTGATCGATCTGCTCAACGATCGCAGCCCGCGCTAGCTTGATGGTGGCGACCCGCCGCGCCCGGCTCACGCCGCGCTTGCGATCGCCACTAAATTCACGGCGATTCAATCGCTTGGCCCGTCGGTGTCCCCACGCCACTATTGCTGGTATGCATAGGGTTTCACTGGATTGGTGGGCGACGCTGGTGGCCGTTGTGATCGCGGCGCTGGCGATCGCCGACGTCCTCCCCCGGATTCCTTGGTGATCGGGTGAGCACCGTTCGCGTCGAACCCGACGAAGCATCGGCGGACACCACCTTCACCAGTGCCAGGCCACTCGACTATGTCCCCGGCGTGCTGCTACTCATCGCCGTCGGTGTGCTGGGCAAGTATGCGCAGATCTGGTGGAACGCTCTTGCCAAGCACCAACACTGGACCGTGCCGGATATCGAATACGTATTGTGGGCAATCCTTTTCGGGCTGCTGATCGCCAACACCATTGGGTTGCACCCGGTGTTCCGGCCCGGGGTCCTGACGTACGAGTTCTGGCTCAAAATCGGGATCGTACTGCTGGGTTCGCGATTCGTGCTCGGCGACATCGCGAAGCTGGGCGGCGCCAGCCTGGTCCAGATTCTGATCGACATGACGGTCGCGGGGACCATCATATTGCTGGCGGCGCGTGCATTCGGGTTATCGGGGAAGTTGGGCTCGCTGCTGGCTATCGGCACTTCGATCTGTGGGGTATCGGCGATCGTGGCCGCCAAAGGCGCCATCCGCGCCCGCAACTCCGATGTCAGCTATGCCATCGCGGCGATTCTGGCCTTGGGAGCGGTGGCGCTGTTCGCCTTGCCGCCACTAGGTCACGTGATCGGTCTTTCCAATTACGAGTTCGGCTTATGGGCGGGACTGTCGGTCGACAACACCGCCGAAACCACCGCCACCGGCTACCTGTATTCAGAGCAGGCCGGCAAGATCGCCGTGTTGGTCAAGTCGACCCGCAACGCGCTGATCGGATTCGTAGTCCTGGGCTTTGCGCTGTTCTGGTCGGCGCGCGGGCAAGCCGACGAGATCGCACCAGGCGCACGAGCCAAAGCCGCCTTCATCTGGGACAAATTCCCGAAGTTCGTGCTGGGTTTCCTCGCCGTCTCGGCCATCGCGACTCTGGGGTGGTTGAGCAAGGGACAGACCGCCAACCTCGCCAACGTGTCGAAATGGGCGTTCCTGCTGACTTTCGCCGGGGTGGGACTCAACACCGATATCCGCCAGATCACCCGAACCGGTTGGCGCCCACTGGTCGTCGCGGTCATCGGACTCCTGGTTGTCGCGTCGGTGTCGCTGGGCCTGGTTCTGCTCACGTCCCGCCTACTGCACTGGGGCCCGGGTAATTAATCAGGCAGCTGATCAGGCGGCTAGAGGACGTGGCTTCCGATCAGCTGTCCAATGGTCCGAATGTCGACCTGGCCTTTGAAGTCCAGTCGGACTTGCCCAAGACCGGAAAACCAGAGTTCAAGTTCAGCGTCGAGATCGAACCGACCCGCGGTCTCGATGCTCCAGGCCTGGATCTTGCTGTACGGCAGCGATGAGTAATCGCGTTTCTTCCCGGTCAAGCCCTGGACGTTTACCGTGATAAGGCGCTTGTTGGTGAAGACCACGGAGTCGCGCATCCCCTTGAAGCTGAGGTAAACGGTCTCCCCGTCAACAAGAATGGGCGCCAGCTCGGCGGCGATGGCTCTCGGGTCACTCGGTCCTAGTCTCGCTAAGACACCACCACTCTGGAAGTCGATCATTCCAGCAGCGTAACCATGGCCATTCGGCCAGCGGCCGACGGGCGACCCGAGAAAGTCTGTGGCGGACGAATCAGGATTCGTGGCGCCCACCCGCGCCAGGTTTGTGCGGTGGCTACGAGGCGGTCGTGGCGCGGTCCGCTACCCGGGAAGAGGCGTATACCTCTGCCAAAAACTGTTCGACTGCCACCGCGGCATGCGCGGCACGGGGCGACCCGAAGATATCGAAAGCGTGTTGTGCGCCAGGCAATTCGGCGTACACAACGGGCTGCCGACTCACCTCGCGTAGCCGCGCGGTGAAGCTGCGGGCCTGCTCGACCGGAATCAGCGAGTCATTGACGCCGTGCAGCACGAAAAACGGTGGCGCGTCCTCGGAAACGTGGGTGATCGACGAGGCGAGCCGGAAGGGCTCGGCGATCTCCGTCCGGCTCAGCTTGAACACCCGCTTGGCCATCATGGCCGGCATCATCGAATGCACTGCGTCGTCTCGGGTGAAGTCATAAAACCCGTAGAACGGCACGGCGGCCTGCACCCGGGTGTCGACATCCTCGAAACCTGGTTGGAACAACGGATCGTTGGGGGTAACTGCGGCAAGGGAAGACAGATGCCCGCCGGCCGAACCACCGGTGATCGCTATCCAGTCCGGGTCGCCGCCGTACTCGGCGATGTGCTCCTTGGTCCACGCGATCGCGCGCTTGACGTCGACGATCTGGTCGGGCCAGGTCGACCGCGGGCTCAACCGGTAGTTGACCGATACGCAAACCCAGCCGAGCTCGGCCAGATGGCTCATCAACGGATGTGCCTGCCCGCGTTTGTTTCCCACCATCCAGGCGCCACCATGAATCTGCAGCAACACCGGAGCCTTTGCGCCAGGTTCCAAATCGGGCCGCCGCCAGATGTCGAGATGGTTTCGTGAGCCGAATTCTCCGTAACTGATGTCGACGTCGTGCGCGTAGTCGCGCCAGATGCGCAGCATGCGTGCCGCGCCGGGCTTTTTCGCCGTGGCACCGTCGTCCTCCGCCCGTTTCCACAAGTCGCCTGCCTCGGTGCGACGGTCGGCGCCCAACCCCTCGTCCAGCGCCGCCATCAGCGGCTCGTTGGCCGAGTTCCCGGCGCGGCGCAGACCCAGCAGGCCCAGCCCTGACACCGCCGACAGCAGCCAACTGACGAGGAGCACTCGCGGCGACAGCCGGCGAGACAGCGCCGCCAACGCCGCGAACTGAACAGCGAGCGATTGCACGGGAAGTTCCGAAGCGAACAGGCCGTAAGCGAATGCATAGCCCGCCCCGTAGCCGCGCTTGCTCAACGGACGGTAGCCGTTGGCAGTGAATACCAACCCGGCCAGAGACACCACCACAGCTGCTATCCGCCGCACAGCTTTCCTCTCCTTAAGGCCCTCTAACTCCTCAGCTACGGGCGTTTCCGCTGCAACGAATCTAACTGCCCGCGCCGCGGGCGGTCGAACCGGTCAACCCGTCTCTCCGGCCTCCCCCGACCCTCCGGCGTCCCGAGTCTCCGTGGGCTCCTCGACCACGCGATATTTCGGGTCGACCATCCACATGGCCCGGTTGCCGCTCTGACGGGCCTTTCCGGTGACGCGCAGCAGTTGGCCGGGCTGAATATCGTCGCCACCTCGTCCGGGATGGAACCTGATGCGGACCTCCCCGCTGTCGTCGCCCACCACGATCCATCGAAATGTTCCCCGGCGTTTGGCGATGTCCTCGACCTCACCGACCCGCCCTTCGACGGTCGCGCGCTGGCCGGGGATCAGTGCCGCCACCGTGATCACCGACGACGGCCGCTCGGGGTGCTCGTAGGCCTCGACGTTGCGATCATCAGATTGGGCAACCCACGCTTCCAGCTTGTCGACTTCTCGGGCGACCCGTTGCTCGAACCGCTCGGGGTAGGCCTCCTTGATCCGTGATTGCACGTCATAGGGCACGATCGTCGCCGCCGCGTCCGGGATGAGGCTCACCGCCCGCGCGATCTTGTCCGCGGTGCGGTCGTGCAGCAGCCGTCCCAGCAGCGGCGCATAGGTTCGACGTGGCAACAGCACAGTCACGTTGGTGTCCGGATGTTCCTGGCGCGACTTCGCAACCAGCAGCTGTCCGGCGCGCGTCACCCGCCGATCCGGACAGTCCACCACCCGCAGGCGAGTCTCGAGATCGAAGTCGTCCCAGCGCTTTCGCAGTTGCGCAGCATGAATCGCGTCGACCATGAAGTGCACCGCGATCAGCTCGTCGGCCCGCAATCCCTTGCCGTACCGCAGCGCTTCGATCACCGCGAGGTCCACCGAGTTCACAAAGACGAACACCTGGTGCCGCGCGTACTTCACAAACTCAGGACGGTCGGTGCGGAACATCTCGAGAATCGCTGCCTCGGCACGATATTCGCGATTGAGCCGAATCAGCGTGAACACCAGCAGGGGAAATACAATCACCACCAACCACGCGCCCTCGGTAAACTTCGCGACCGCGAAGATACCCACCACTACCGTCGACAGGATGCCCGCGGACAGGTTGATCGCCAGCCGGTATCGCCATCCTGATTCCCGGTGCGTCAGATGATGTTTGGTCATCCCGTAGCCGGCCATGGAGAACCCGGTGAACACGCCGATGGCATAGAACGGGACCAGCGCGTTGACCGAGCCGCCGGTCACGATCAGCAGCACCACCGAAAGCCCGGTGAGCGCGATGATGCCGTTGGAGAACACCAGCCGGTGTCCGCGTTTCATCAATTGCCTTGGCAGGAAACGGTCCTCGGCGACGAAACTAGCCAGCGCCGGGAAGCCGTTGAAGCTGGTGTTGGCGCCGGTGAACAAGATGGCCGCGGTTGACGCCTGAACCAGGATGAAGAACACGTTGCCGACGACCCCGGTGCCGAAGACGGTCCGTCCAATCTGCGACAGCACCGAAGGATATTCAGTCAGGTACGGCGTGGCATGGGTGGCGTACGCAAGGTAGGCAACTCCCGCCAACAGGAACCCGAGAATGCAGGCCATCGCGGTCAGTACGCGACGTGCGTTGCGGCCCTGCGGCTTTTGGAAAATTTCGACGGTATTGGAGATCGCCTCCACACCCGTCAGCGACGAACCGCCGTTGGCGAACGCACGCAGCAGCACCAGAATCGTCGCACCCATCACCAATCCGTTGCCCTGATGCACAGCCACCGTCCCGGACAGATGTTGCGCATCGTAGGTCGGCAAACCCCAGAAGAGGTGGCGGACAACGCCAACCACGATGGTGGTGGCGATCATGACGATGAACAAGTAGGTCGCAACCGCGAACGGCCTACCCGCTTCACGCATTCCGCGCAGGTTCAGGTACGAGATGAAGATGACCACGCCAACCGTGATTTCCAGGTTGAACGGCCCCAGCACAGGCAACGCCGACACCACGGCGACCGTCCCGGCCGCGGACTGCACCGCCACGGTCACGACGTAGTCGATCAACAGCGCTGCCGCTGAAACCTGCGCCACCTTCGGCCCGAAGTTCTCCCGCGCGACGATGTAGGAGCCGCCGGCCCGCGTGTAGGCCATCACCACCTGCCGGTAGGACGCTGCCACCAGCACCAGGATCAACAGGATGACGCCGGTGATGGGAAGGAGTAATACGAAGGCCGCCAGCCCGGCGTGCGGCAACAGTTCGATCAGTATCTGCTCGGGGCCATAGGCCGTCGACGAGATCGCATCCGGCGAAAGAGCGCCCAATGCGACGGGGTTCGACAACCGCTCACCCGCGAGTTCCTCGGTGATCAGCGGCTTGCCCAGGAACACCCGCTTTAAGATGTCGCTGAGCGTCAGTGGGATTCGCAGCTTGCTGACCGAATTGCCCGCCGAATCTGTCATCGACCACATTCCTTAGACCGGGTAGAGCGCTGAGCAAGCGCCTCGGATGCATTCTGCCGTGCCCTGCTCCCAGGTTGAAGCACCTAGGACTAGTTGCGGCCTAGTTCAGGCGCTGCACCGCGGCGTCAATGCGCTCGTCGGTGGCGGTCAGCGCCACCCGCACATGCTGCGCTCCGCGAGCGCCGTAGAAATCTCCGGGCGCCACCACGATTCCGCGCTCGGCCAGCCATGCGACCGTCTCGTGACATCCCTCGCCGCGACTGGCCCACAAATAGAGGCCGGCCTCGGAATGCTCGACCGCAAAGCCAGCCGTGCGCAGCGCCGGCAGCAGCGTCGCCCGCCGCTGCGCGTACCGCTCCCGCTGTAGCTTCTCGTGATCGTCGTCGTCGAGGGCGGCCACCATCGCGGCCTGCACCGGCGTCGGCACGATCATCCCGGCGTGTTTGCGCACCGCAAGCAACTCGGCGACCACCGCCGCATCGCCGGCGACAAAGCCGGCCCGATAGCCGGCCAGCGATGAGCTTTTCGACAGCGAGTGCACCGCCAGCAGGCCGCTATGGTCGCCGTCGCACACCGAGGGATGCAGCACCGACAGAGGTCTGTTTCCTGGCTCGGCATCCCAGGCCAATCCCAGGTAACACTCGTCGGACGCCACCAGAACGCCCCGCTCGCGAGCCCACCCCACGACTTTGCGGAGGTGGTCGAGGCCCAGCACCCGACCGGTCGGATTACTGGGCGAGTTCAGATAGAACAGCGCCGGGGACCGCGGGCCCAGCTGGGTCAGCGAGTCCGCGCGAACGATTTGCGCCCCGGCCAGTCGCGCACCCACGTCGTACGTCGGATACGCCAGTTCTGGCACCACGACCACATCCGCTGCACCCAGGCCGAGCAGCGTCGGCAACCAGGCGATCAGTTCCTTTGTGCCGATCACCGGCAGAACCGCCGCTTCGCTGAGCCCGGTCACGCCGAAGCGACGCGCCAGCGCGGCCACCGCGGACTCCCGCAGTCGCGCGGTCCCTGCAGTGGCCGGGTAACCCGGCTCGGAGCTGGCAGCGGCCAGTGCGTGCTGGATCAGCGGTGCGACCGGGTCCACGGGCGTGCCGACGGACAGGTCGACGATGCCACCCGGATGGGCCGCGGCCCTGACCTTGGCTTCGGCCAAGGTGTCCCACGGAAACTCCGGCAGTGCGGCCGATACCGCGCCGCCCTTCCTGGGCTGATGCAGCACCCGGCCGCTCAGTCGTCCTCGCCCTGCGGGGGCAGATCCTTGACCACCTGCGGGTCGTTCTCCGTCATGCCGACCTTGGCCGCACCACCCGGCGATCCCAGCTCGACGAAGAAGTCGGCGTTGATCTGCGTGTACTGGCCCCATTGTTCGGGCACGTCGTCTTCGTAGTAGATCGCTTCGACGGGGCAGACCGGTTCACAGGCACCGCAGTCGACGCATTCGTCGGGGTGGATGTACAGCATCCGAGCGCCCTCGTAGATGCAGTCGACCGGGCACTCTTCAATGCACGCCTTGTCCTTGATGTCGGTGCAAGGCTGGGCGATCGTGTACGTCACGGACGTCTCCTCAACGTGTCCTCATGTACGGCTTAGTGTGGGCTGCTTTCCGCTTCACCCGAGGGGCTCTGGGTGAGCGTTCGGTTACTGATACTAGACGTTGCAGATATAACTCCGGCAATTGGCACGCCCGGCAATATGTCTAGTCGCTATGAACCTAGTTGCATAGCAGCGCGACCGGCGTCTAAGGTGCGCGGATGGCGCTGGTCCACGCGATCCTGGTGTCACTGTGCGAACAGGCCGGTTCCGGCTATGAGCTGGCACGCCGCTTCGATCGCTCTATCGGCTATTTCTGGAACGCCACTCACCAGCAGATCTACCGGACGCTTCGGGTGATGGAGAACGACGGGTGGGTGTGCGCCACGACCGTGGCCCAGCACGGCCGACCGGACAAGAAGGTCTATACCGTTTCCGATGGCGGCCGCGCAGAGTTGGCCCGCTGGATTGCCGAGCCGCTCAGTCCGACCAGACCCGGCCGGGGTAGTGCGTTGAGCGACAACGGCACTCGCGACATTGCCGTCAAATTGCGCGGCGCGGTGTACGGAGACGCCACCGCGCTACGCGACCAGGTCGCCGCACTGCGCGGCCAGCGCGCCCAAACGCTGGACGCCTATCGCACGCTCGAGAAGCGGACCTTTCCCCACCCCGCGGCACTCCGCGGCGCCGCGCTGCACCAGTACCTCGTGCTGCGCGGCGGGATCCGCGCTGAAGAAAGCGCCATCGACTGGCTCGACGAGGTGGCTCGAGCGCTGGACCCCAACCAGGAAAATCCATGACGCCGTACCCACACCTGTTGTCCCCGTTAGACTTAGGCTTCACCACGCTGCGCAATCGGGTGGTGATGGGTTCGATGCACACCGGCTTGGAAGACCGGGCCGGCCACACGGATCGGCTCGCCGAGTACTTCGCCGAGCGCGCCCGCGGCGGCGTCGGGCTCATCATCACCGGCGGCTACGCGCCGAACCGGACCGGTTGGCTGCTGCCGTTCGCCTCGGAACTGGTCACTTCGACCCAGGCCCGCCGGCACCGACGCATCACCACGGCTGTGCATGACGCGGGCGGCAAGATCCTGCTACAGATCCTGCATGCCGGACGCTATGCGTACCATCCTCTCTCGGTCAGTGCATCCTCAATCAAGGCGCCTATCAATCCGTTTCGGCCGCGCGCCCTTACCGGCCGCGGCGTCGAGTCGACCATCTCGGATTTCACGCGGTGCGCACAACTGGCCCGGGAGGCCGGCTACGACGGCGTCGAAATCATGGGCAGCGAAGGATATCTGGTCAACCAGTTCCTGGCACCGCGCACCAACAAGCGCACTGATTCGTGGGGCGGCACGCCGGCCAACCGCCGCCGATTCCCGACCGAGATCGTGCGTCGCACCCGCCTCGCGGTCGGCTCCGACTTCATCGTCTGCTACCGGATGTCGATGGCCGACTACGTCGAAGATGGTCAAAGCTGGGACGAAATCGTTGCGCTGGCAACCGAAGTGGAGGCCGCCGGAGCCACCATGATCAATTCCGGGTTCAGTTGGCACGAGGCGCGGGTGCCGACCATCGTCACCTCGGTACCCAACAGCGCGTTCGCCGACCTCAGCAGCGCGGTGGCCGAGAACGTCCGCATCCCGGTCGTGGCGTCCAATCGGATCAACATGCCGCAAGCCGCAGATCAGATCCTGGCCGACACGCACGTGCAGCTGATTTCGATGGCCCGGCCGCTGTTGAGTGACCCGGAGTGGGTGCTCAAGGCCGGGGCTGACCGTGCCCAGGAGATCAACACCTGCATCGCCTGCAACCAGGCCTGTCTGGACCACGCATTCGCCAGGAAGACGGTGTGGTGTCTGCTCAATCCGCGGGCCGCACACGAGACGAAGTTGGTGTTGTCGCCGACGCGGCGGGCCCGCACCGTGGCCGTCGTGGGCGCGGGGCCGGCCGGACTTGCCGTGGCACTCAGCTCCGCACAGCGCGGACACCACGTCACCCTGTTCGAGGCCAACGATTATCTCGGCGGCCAGTTCGACTTGGCCCGCCGCATCCCCGGCAAAGAGGAATTCAACGAAACCATCCGGTACTTCTCGACGATGCTGAGCAAGCACGGCGTCGATGTCCGGCTGGGTAGCCGCGTCCGCGCCGCGGAGCTGACGGGTTACGACGAGATCGTGCTGGCCACCGGCGTGGCACCACGCCTGCCGGCAATCCCCGGCATCGATCATCCCAAGGTGTTGACCTACGCCGAGGCGATCACCGGCGCCAAGCCTGTCGGAAAGACCGTGGCCGTCGTCGGCGCGGGGGGCATCGGCTTCGACGTCAGCGAGCTGCTGGTGACCGACCGGTCGCCAGCACATGAACCGCAAGGCCTCAAAGAATGGAAGGCGGAGTGGGGGGTCGTCGATCCGCCCGAATCCCACCAAGCCCAGGACGCCCGAGGGGCCCTGACCACTCCGCTGCCCGCGCCGCCGGCCCGGGAGGTCTACCTGCTGCAGCGCACCAAGGGCCCCCAGGGCAGGCGGCTTGGCAAGACCACCGGATGGGTGCATCGGGCATCACTCAAAGCGAAGGGTGTCCACCAGCTCTGCGAGGTCAACTACGAGCGGATCACCGACGATGGTTTGCACATCAGCTTCGGCCCCAACCGGCAGCGGCCACAGGTGCTCGCGGTGGACAACGTGGTGGTGTGCGCGGGCCAGGAGCCGGTGCGCGACCTGGCGGACGAACTGCGCCGCATCGGAGTGGATCCACACATTATCGGCGGTGCGGCGTTGGCCGCAGAGCTCGACGCCAAGCGCGCGATCCAGCAGGGAACCGCGCTTGCCGCTCGGCTTTGACGACGGGCGACGGCCGGCCCAGCCCCCATTTCGCCCACCGCGAAACCACGCCGAACACGTCTCTGAGCTGCGAAGAGTTACGCTACGAGGGTCTGGTGCGATAACAATCGCGAAGGAGTAAACCCGGGGGGGCTGGTACCATAAGTCAGAGACGGCAACCGCTGGGCAAATGTCGTCGCCGCCCCTTGGGCGGTGCAATAGTTGGGGAAAGGTCCGAAATGTTGAGGTTGTCGTTTACCAAGATGGCCGTAGTTACCGGGGGTCTGGCAGTGGCGCTGGGTCTCGGAACTGGAATTGCCTCGGCAGATCCGCTTGATGCGGTCGTCAACACGAGCTGCAGCTACCCGCAGGTGATCAATGCGCTCAATGCGACGAACCCGGGAGCCGCAGAGCAGTTGACCGGATCGCCGATCGCGCAGAGCTACCTGCAGAGGTTCCTGGCTTCCGGGCCGGCGCAGCGCCAGCAGATGGCGTTGCAGTTGCAGGCCATGCCGGGGGCTTCGCAGTACATCGGTGTTGTCGAGTCCGTCGCAGGCGTCTGCCAAAACTACTGAGTCCTGAATTCGCGAGCGTAACGCCACTGCGGAATCCCGCTGGCATTACGCTCGCGGCTTTCTGCGGGCTTCAAGCGGCGACGAACTCTCAGTAGGCGCTGAGCACGCCGCGGACGCGGCCCAGAATGTCGGGCCCGACGCGGCTACAGATGCGCGACGGGTCGCTGGGCCGTCGACCCCAGAGCAGCAGAACCCACGCCGCGGCATCAGTTTCAAGTGTCACCGTACCTTCGGGTCCGGAGAGTTCGATTGTCGCGCGGTCAGCAGCCGCATCAACCACTACGTCGTCGCTGCCGGGAACTCGCAGGCAGGCTTCGATGTGCTCGCCGGGACGCAATTGTTTGACACCTTTGGCCAGCAACGGACGTCCCCCGGCTACGACGCCGTGGGTCGTCATCCAGGGTTGGGCAAGCCGGGCCTGGGCGGCTGCGTCGTCGCCGATCACGTCCCAGCCGTGCAAGACGGCTCCTCGCGCATGTTGCTCGGCGAACGGGTGGCTAGGCCGCCAGCGGGTTGTAGGTGGTGGTGCGCTGGCGCGCGGGGCGACCAATCCCCTCGGCGATCGCGATCAGCTCGGCGGCCGACTTTGCCGACCCGTGTTCGGAACCCGCCATCCGCGAGATGGTCTCTTCCATCAGGGTGCCACCCAAATCGTTGGCGCCGCCGTTGAGCATCACCTGCGTGCGCTCGACTCCGAGCTTCACCCAGCTGGTCTGGATGTGAGATATGCGGCCGTGCAGCATGATCCGCGCCAAGGCGTGCACCGCGCGATTGTCCCGGTGTGTGGGCCCGGGGCGCGCGGCACCCGCCAGGTAGAGCGGCGAATTCTGGTGCACGAACGGCAGCGGAACGAACTCCGTGAAGCCGCCGGTGCGGTCCTGGATGCCGCGCAGCACATTGAGGTGTCCCACCCAGTGCTTTGGACTGTCAACGTGGCCGTACATCATCGTCGACGAAGACCGTAGCCCCACCTCATGCGCGGTGGTCACGATCTCGACCCACAGCGAGGTCGGCAACTTGCCCTTGGTAAGCACCCACCTGACCTCGTCGTCCAATATCTCCGCCGCCGTACCGGGGATGGTGTCCAATCCGGCCTCGCGCAGGCCGATCAGCCACTCTCGAATGCTCACCCCACTCTTGGTCACGCCGTTGGCGATCTCCATCGGGGAAAACGCGTGTACGTGCATCGACGGCACCCGGGCCTTGACCGCCCGGACCAGGTCGGCATATCCGGTGACGGGCAACTCGGGGTCGATGCCACCCTGCATACAGATCTCGGTGGCCCCGGCGACATGGGCCTCCCACGCACGGTCGGCCACTTCGTCCGCCGATAACGAGAACGCGTCGGCGTCGCCTTTGCGCTGAGCGAACGCGCAGAACCGGCAGCCGGTGTAACAGATGTTGGTGAAATTGATGTTGCGGTTCACCACGAAGGTCACGTCATCGCCCACCACCTGGCGGCGTAACGAATCCGCCAGCGCGGCAACCGCTTCCAGCGCGGGGCCATCGGCGGTCGCCAGGGCCAGGTATTCGTCGTCGGTGCAGCCACCGGGATTGCGCTCGGCCGAACGCAGCGCGGCAAGCACATCGGTGTCGATCCGCTCCGGGGCGCGGGCCGCCAACTCGTGCACCCGCGAACGGATGGAGTCCCAGTCGCCGAAGGCACTATCGAGGTCGCTGCGAGCCTCGGTATTGCGGCCATCGATGTCGATTGCGGCATTGAGGTCCACCCGACCGGAGGACGCCACCTCGTCGGGTTCCTGCCATGGCATGCCTACCGGGTTGATGTCACGGGCAAAGCCGGTCGCCGGATCGGCCAGCGCCACAACATGTCCCCGCACCCGCGGATCGATCCAGGCGGCGCCCGCCTGGACATACTTGGGCTGCGCGGTCAGCCGTTGCACCAGGTCGTAACCGGCCTCGGCGGTGACAGCGGCCAGGTCGTCCAAAGCGGGCCAGGGCCGTTCGGGGTTCACGTGGTCGGGGGTCAGCGGCGAGACGCCGCCCCAGTCGTCCACACCGGCGGCCACCAAAGCCAGGCATTCGTCGCGGGAAACCAGGTTCGGCGGCGCCTGGATGCGCATGCCGGGACCCAGCACCAGCCGGGAAACCGCCACCGTCGCCAGGTAATCCTCGATGCCGGCGTCGGGCACCAAGGCCATCGCCGTATGTTCCTTGGCCCGAAAGTTCTGCACGATCACTTCTTGGATATGCCCGAACTCCTTGTGCGACTTGCGAATCGCATGCAATGTGTCGGCGCGCTCAACCAACGTCTCGCCGATGCCCACCAGCAGGCCCGTAGTGAACGGAATGGACAACCGACCTGCGTCGGTCAGGGCACGCAGTCGCACCGCCGGGTCTTTGTCCGGACTTCCGTAGTGCGCCAGCCCTTTGGTTTCAAACAGCCGTCGCGACGTCGTCTCGAGCATCATGCCCATCGACGGCGCCACTGGCTTGAGCCGCGACATCTCCGACCAGGTCATGACGCCGGGGTTCAAGTGCGGCAACAACCCGGTTTCCTCGAGTACCCGGATCGCCATCGCCCGGACGTAGGACAAGGTGGAGTCGTAACCTCGTTCACCGAGCCACTGCCGCGCCTCGGGCCAGCGGTCCTCGGGGCGGTCGCCCAGAGTGAACAGTGCTTCCTTGCAGCCCAGTTCGGCTCCACGCCTAGCGACGTCGAGAATTTCGTCGGGTTCCATGTACATGCCCATCCCCTGGGCACGTAACTTGCCGGGGACGGTGACGAACGTGCAGTAATGACAGTTGTCCCTACACAGATGGGTGATCGGGAGGAAAACCTTGCGCGAGTATCTGATCGGCAACCGGTCGCCCGCACCGCGACGTCCGGCCGACTCCAAGCCCGCGTCGCGCACACGCGCCGCGCTCGCGCACAGATCGGCCAGGTCGGCACCGCGTGCGGTCATCGCGACGGCGGCCTCGTCGATATTCAGCGCCACGCCGTCCCGGGCCCGTCGCAGCACACGCCGCAGCGCCGAAGCACTGGCCGTGGGAGGAGTCTGGGAAGGCACGACCGGATGGGGCAGACCCGTCGGCTCTGGTGGCTCCTGCGTCAAAGGCACGTTGGTGTAACTTCCCCACGCTCGAATTTCATCCGCGCCTCCCACCAAGTGAAATCTCGGGGATCCCTGGTGCCATATGCGCAACAGTAGCGCCAGGCCGGGGTCAGCACGCGGTCGACTATCACCTATGAATTGCTTAAGTACGACACGCACTGCAGCTCCTAGAGATAGCATCTGGCCATCGGACCGGAACCACGGTTGTGAAATGTGGGGAGGTAAAGGATGTCGTTCGTTCTTGCGGCGCCAGATGCCGTGATAGCGGCGGCGTCAGACATAGGCGGTATCGGTTCGTCGATCAGCGCTGCCAATGCAGCCGCAGCGGTCCCGACGACCGGAGTTTTGGCGGCGGCCGCCGATGAGGTGTCAGCCCAAATTGCCGCCCTGTTTTCCACGCACGGCGAGGGATACCAGAAGCTCAGCGCACAGCTGGCAACGTTTCATGACCAGTTCGCGCTGGCCCTGAACTCTGGCGCGAGCCAGTATGCGGCCGCCGAGGCCAGCGCCGTGCAGAACCTGGTGAGCGCGGTGAACGCACCCGCCGAGAAACTGCTTGGGCAATCGATAATCGGCAGCGGCAGCGCAGCTGGCGGGAACGTCGTGTCCAACGCGATTGGCGGCTTCCAAAGCATCTTCCAGGCCTCCGGCGGTCCCGGTGCGCTCGGAAGTCGTATTGCTGCCGCGACAAGCGCCGTCACCAACGCCCTTCAGGCGCTGCCCACCGGCGCAGCCCGTGCGGTAACCGCTGCCAGCGCGCTGCTGCAATCCGCTGGCGTCACTGGCGTCGCTGGCGCCGCAGCGGCGTTGCCGGCGGCGGCGTTCGGTGACGGAATCAAGTCTCTATACCTCGCCATCGAGCCGTGGGTGGCGTACGGCTTCGATCTGGCCTCGTACGCGGCGGGTTGGGTACCATGGATCGGCTGGATAGTGGCACCGCAGATTCAGTTCTTCTACAACTGGATTGAGCCGATGGTGCAGAGCGGTCTGTTCAACATCCTTGACTGGCTCGGTGGGTCGATCAGCTTCAGCCAGGGGCTGAACAACTTCTTGAATGTCGCCTGGAATGAGACCTGGCAATTCTTTTACGACGAGTTCTACTGGGTCTTCGGCTCCATCTTGCCGCCGCTGCCGCCGCTGCCACCGTGGCCGTTCTAATAAGCCGCCTGGTCAGCTGGGACGTCTAAGCCGCCACAGCACCCACGCCGGCGGCAGGGCACCCAGCACGATCAGCACCAGGGCCCCGTACGCCATCAGCCCCTGGCCACCCAGGATCACATCGTCGCCGGGCCCCCCAAGGCTCATCGCCGCGACCGTCAACAACCACGTCCACAACGGCAACGCGGCCACTCGCGGCGACCTCGTCCATCGCCCGGCGGCCCAAACAAGGGTGGCGTTGACCACGCCACTGATCAACGCGCTCACCGGAAAAGGGATCGAGCCAACATATGAGGGCAGCAGCAGCGCCCCGGCTATTGCCGACAACACTCCGTCGACAGCCAGCAAGGCCAATACAACAAAACGGATAGCGGGATCTGTCGCGCCGGTCTCCTCACCCGAGACGGCGCGCGTAGTTGTATCGGTCAGGTTGGGACGCTGTCGAACTGCGAAACGATCGAACCGAGTACCCACTGCAGGCTGTCGAGCCGGTCCTGCCAATGCTGCATGTTGGGGTCCATGTCCGGGTCCATGCGATTCCTTCCGTGACTGCCTATTTGGCAGCCTACGTTGCCGAACCTAGGATTCCCAGACCGGCAAGCAGGTCTGTTTCCCAGCCGCGCTCGTCGCGAGCGCCCGCCGTTCCGGCGACGAGAATGTAGTGCTCTAGGGCCAGGATGGGCAGTGCCAGGTTGTTCGACAGGCCGCACGCCCGCCCAGTCGCACCGACGACCACCTGCGTGGCGTGCGCGGCGAGGGCAGCGACCTTGGCAGCGTGCGCATCCGCATCGGCCTCCACGACAGCGTTGATGCTCTCGTCTGGGTAAGTGAACGGGATTTCCTCCGGAGGCAGGATCCACTCGGGTCGTAGGTCTTCGGCGACCAACGAGCGCAGGCCCGCCGCCATGGCTTCGCGAGCCAACACCGTCCAGTAGAACTTCGGCACCGCCCATGGCTCGCCCGGGTACTCGTCGGACCCGGCACCCGCAGCAGACACCGCGGCTGTGGTGACGACGTGGGTGCGGATGTGGTCGGGATGGCCGTAGCCGCCGTCCGGGTCGTAGGTCACCACCACATGCGGACGAAGCTCGCGGATCAGCGCCACCAGGGCTCCGACGGGCTCCCGTTCGTCAGCGTCGACGAACCTGCGGCCACTTTGCGGCTCGGTGCCGGCCATGCCGGAATCGCGCCAGCGCCCCGCACCCCCGAGATAGATGGGCTGCGCGACGCCCAGCGCGTGCAGCGCCCTGCTGAGCTCGCCGATGCGGTAGCCGCCGAGCTGATCCGCCTGATCGACGGCGAGTTGGGCCCAGCGCTCGCCGATGACCTCACCCTCTTCACCGAGCGTGCAGGTGACGACGTAGACCTGTGCGCCACGCGCGGCGTAGTGAGCGATAGTGGCCCCGTTGGCCAGACTTTCGTCGTCCGGGTGTGCATGCACGAACAACAGCCGCGGCGTCTCAGGCATGGACGCACCCTACCGCCATCGGAGAACCACATTTGGTCAACAGTAGGAACGCTAGCGGCTACTATCGATGAATGACGCAGGCTATCCAAACCACTGTCAGCCGGAGTCGACGCCGCGGAGAAGTACTCGAACGTGCACTCTACGCGGCGACCTTGGCCGAGTTGACGTCGGTCGGGTACGGCGGTCTGACGATGGAAGGCATCGCGGCACGCGCCCACACCGGTAAAGCGGCGCTGTACCGACGCTGGGCCAGCAAGCACGATCTGGTGCAAGCCGCACTGACACACACCGTGCCGCCGCTGCCCGAACCGCGCGCCGGCCGATCAGCACGGGAGAATCTGTTGGCGGTGTACACGGCTCATCGAGATGTATTGGCGGGCAAGACCGACTTTCCCGGCCTGGAGATCATCGCTCAGTTGATTCACGAGCCCGAGCTGCGGGCAATCTTCGCCGACGCCGTGGTCTCACCGCGCCTGAAGATCATCGAGTCGATCCTGCAGACCGCCGTCTGCGAGGGTCTTATCGATGCCGGGTCGCTCACGCCACTGACCGCCCGCATCGGGCCCGCGTTGATCAACCAGCACGTCATGCTCACCGCCACCCCGCCGACCCGACGGGAGCTGGCACTCATCGTGGACACCGTGCTGCCACCGAAAACTACTGTGCTGCAGGTAAATTAACGATCGCCAGGTCTTGAGGACTGCGACCAACCCGATTAAGTCCGCACCGGCCATCACGCTCTGATCAACACCCAGCAGACGGCCGATTTGGTCGCCGTTGAACGTCTGAGCCCCGCTACCGGTCAACAAACCCGCAGTGAAGTTAGACGGCATTGACGCGCCGACGAAGAGTTCGCCGCCTGCTCACCCGTTCCGATCCAATAAGTTCCCGACATTGAAGCTATGTCACGACGGTCTTTCCTGGCCGAGCCTGCGTCATCAATTATGAGCAGACGGTAGCGATACGGCAGGTTCCGCACTGGATTTCTATGAACCGACTTGAAGGATCTGCGACGGTTCATTGGGTGGATATCGGCTCCTAGGTACGTAGTGCGCCGGTGCCAGTGAGGGCCAGCTGGAGCGGGAGGCCCAGGTTGCTGAGGATGGCGGCGTCGAACAAGAATTTCTGCTCCACGGCGCCCAGCAGACCGCCGGCCGTGACACCCCCGAAAACATCTGTCGGAGTGCTGACCAGCAGGGGGCCGGTCAGGTCCACGGGAGGGGCGCCCAGCAAGGCGTTGACCGCCACCTGGGGCGTACCCACCAGCAGCAGGTTCAGACCGTTCAATGCGTTATTGACCGCGCCGTTGAGGGCACCGCTGGTGCCAAAAATGGCAAGTTGCAATGCTTGCTCATTAGCGACCAGATTGGCGTTGAACGCCAACTGGGTGTTAACGAGAGCCTGCAGGCCGGTGGGGGTCAGACCAAGCTGCGTCAACAACGCCACGTCGAGTCCCGGCACACCACCTAAAGCCGTGTTGAGCGAAAGCAACTGCTGCACAACACCTGTCAGCCCCCCGACTGGAGCCAAGCCGCCGCCGAGCGTGAGCCCGGGACTGAGCAGCACGCTGCCGCTCAGGTTTAGCGACGCCGGCGCCCCGACGATGCCGTTGAAGAACTGCACACCGGTACCCAGCAGCAAGTTCGCAGCGTTGACGGCATAGCCGACGGGGCCGAGCAGCGCCCCAGGACCAAGCAGCCCGGTGAGCAGCGCCGCCTCATTGACGACTAGAGCCTGGTGCAGTGCGATCTCGCTAGTGACCAGCCCGATCAAAACGCCGCTTTGCAGTTGCTGCAAGCCCGCCAAACCAGTCGTCGGAAGGCCTGCCAGCGTGCTTACCAGCGCGGTGAGCCCGGCAGTATTGCCGTTTAATGGCGGCAACGGCGGGAACGTCAACCCCGGCAGCGGCGGGAACGTCGGCAGCGGCGGGAACGTCAAC
>JAVROG010000479.1:0-8480 GCA_032162865.1 Mycobacterium sp.
CATGCGGAGGCCTATCAAGCGCTCAGCGCCCAGGCGGCGATGTTCCACAACCAGTTCGTACAGCTGATGAGTTCCGGGGCAGAGCAGTATGCGCTCACCGAGGCCGTGAACAACTCGTCTGTGCAGACCCTCGAGCAAGGCCTCACTGCTGTCAGCGCGCCCGGCCAAGCCCTGCTCGGCGGGCTGACGGGCGGCGGCACGCACGGGCCCGTGACCAGCATGACGGCACCAATGGCGGCATACAGTTCGGCAAAAATGGGGCCCGCCCCGGCAGCCGCGGTCGCGGTGGGGTCAGTGGGTTCCGCTGGGGTGCCGGGGGGCTCGACGGCAGCGGCAGGATCGGCAGTTATGGCGGGGTCAACAGTGCCAGCGGGGTCGGGGGCACTGATGGGGCGCCAGCCGATCCAGCCGTTGTCGGCGAGCCCGGCGTTATTAGCGGAGAGCTCGGTTTCGCCATTGGCGACGTCGCCGGTCAGCGCAGCTACCCCGTTAGCGGCCTTGCCGGCAACGGCGGCGACGCGGGCGGTACCGGCCGCTGAGCCATCCCCCGCCAATCGGTGGGCCGGGGTGCAAGCCCAGGAGCCGACCCCCGCCTGATCGGCTGGTCACCTGACAAACTCCGCAGCGCGGTGTCCGAGCATCACGATGGTGGCATGCGGACCGCGACTGGGGACGACCGGCAGGATCGAACCGTCGATCACCCATAGCTTTTCCAAACCGCGTACCCGACAACGGTGGTCGACGACGGCATGGGCGTCGCCGTCGAGACCCATTGGGGCACTACCACATAGGTGCTGCGAAGTCGCCCACACAGCGGGACCGATATGCGTTGCGGTACCGCATAATTCGCGGGCAAGCTCGCTGCCGGCCCGCAGTTCGGCGACATCGGCGGGCTCGCTGTCGTAGCGGTGCTCGATCCGAGGCGGCACCTCGGGATCCGCGGACACCAGGGTGATGCGCCCGCGCGCCCGTGGCCGCATCAGTGCCACGCCGATATGCGGCCAGTCGCGGTGCCCGGCTGTTCCATCGCCGGTCATCGCTACGAAACCCCCTGTGTAAGGACGAATTTCGATACCATCGGTGGTGCTCAGTACCGCTTCCAGTACCGGGCGATCCGTTGCCACACTCCAGCTGGTAGGCATCACCCATTCCGGGTGGTCACTGCATCGCATTCCAACTGGAAGTGCCGCAACAACTTTCACATCTGCGGCCCGCAGCGCCGCCTCATCCCCCACCCCAGAGAGCATCAAAAGATGCGCCGAAGCAATCGCGCCGGCACACAGCACGATTCGGTCCGCTGTCAGCGTTACGGGACCACCCGGACCGGTGGCATCGACGCCCGTGGCGGTGCTGCCGGCGAACCGCAACCGCAGCGCCGACGTCTCTGCCAGGAGTGTCAGGTTGGGTCGCCCCAGCGCGGGCAGCAGAAAAGCCGCCCCCGGGCCGGTGCGTACGCCGTCCACGATGTTGAGCGGCACGGCACCCACGCCCGAGGGCAGCTGCGCTCCAACATCGCTGAGGTCGGCGATCCAGGAGAATCCGGCCCGCTGCGTAGCGGCGACGAAAGTTGCTGTGGCACCAGTTATGTCGGAGGTACGACGCACCGGGATGGGGCCGGTGCCGCCGTGCGCGGGCGTGTCGAAGTCCAAGTCGGTCTCAATGGCCCGAAAGTGGTCGAGGACGTCGGTCCATGCCCACCCGGGTAGCCGGTGGCGGTCGAAGTCGTCGGGCAACCCGCGGCAGAAGTAACCGCCGTTGACGGCGCCGGAACCGCCGACCGCCGCTCCGCGCACGATCGGCAGCCGGCGTGCCGGGTGGTCGGTCAGCGTTGTCAGATAGCGCTTGGCCAACGGGCTGCCCGCTCCGATCGGCAGTTGCAACCCGTTGCCGGTTCGGGCCTGCAGATCCACATCGCTGAGGCCGGGACCCGCTTCCAGGACGGTCACCTTGCAGCTGGGATCGACGGAAAGACGTTCAGCAACAACCGAACCGGCACTCCCGGCACCCACCACCAATACATCGCTGTGCCGGGCGGCTGCAGACAAGGTGGGCCGTTACGTCCGAATCTGCGGCTTGAGCGCACCGATGTTGCGTTCGCGAAACACCCCGTACCACAGGCCGATCCCGTAGGCCAGGTCGTCGACGCGCTTGAGCAACAGGAAAGTCAGCAAACCGATCGGTTCGGCATCGCCGTCGACGGCATCGCGGCGGCGAAGCCAGTCCACCACGCCGTCCACGATCGCCGCGATCAACACGACCCGCCGGCAGTGCCTCGACAGGATCGCGGCGAGAAGTGCCACCGGCCAGTAGTGCCGGCAGATGGCCGATGCCAGTTGCAGCGCCGCCGACCACAACCCGCGGGTCGCGACCACGATCACATCCGACAACGATGTTTCAGCGCTGCGCATGGCCTTGGCGATCCGGCGACCGGTCAGCACGGCGATGACTATCGATGCCAGCTGGGCAAGACCGGAACCGAGCGACACCAGGATCCAGGCCGCCAGGGCCCAACCGGAAATCACTATTGGTGCGGTCTTGTCCGGGTGCCGCACCGACAGCGGAGCCGCCGAACCACCGTAAAACGCCTTGCGCGCGATCCAGCGCCGCAACTCGGTCCGATGGTCATGAGCGACGAGCGCGATCGGCTCGTATCGCAGTCGCGCACCGGCTTCGACAAGCCGCCAACACAAGTCGACGTCTTCTCCCGAATGCATTGTCTCGTCGAATCCGCCGACTTCCCGGATCGCCGAGGCGCGGCAGACGATGGCCGCGCTCGGAACATAGGACACGGAGCTGTGCGGTAGTACCGGCGCCTCCCGCAGACCCAGGTCCAGTGACGAGTGCACCGCCTCATAGCGGGCGATCACGTTCTCGCTTCGCACCGAGCCGATGATGCGGGGCGCGGCCAGCGCGACCGTGGGATCGCAGAAGTGACCGAGCAGGGCCTCCAACCAACCGCGCCGCGGCGCCACATCGGAATCCAGGAATGCTACGTAGTCGGTGGTGCAGGCGGCCAGGCCGGTGTTGCGGGCCGCCGCCGGGCCCCTGCTGCGGACGTGGTGCAGCACTTCCACGGCGCAGTGGGCGCTGGCGAAGTCTTCCAGCTCGATCGGGCACGAGGAGCCGTCGTCGACGACAATGACCCGCAGTCCGCGCAGTGAAGCTACCAGGTGCCGAACGCCAATTGCATTGTCTCGCACCGGTATGACCACCGTGACATCGCGGTGTGACGGACCCGTCGCCGGGCGCGGATGGGCCACCGTGGCGTCCAGCAGGGTGCGGGCCAATTGGGCACTGACCTCATCGCGAACCTTGAGACGGCCATCGGAGAGCAGGCTCTGGGCAGCCGGCGCCAGGCGTAGCACGCGGGTCGGCGAGCCGCCGAGCAAAGCCTTGCCATCGCCGAGCACCCGCACTCGACGATCGACCTGCACCGCAAACCCGTCAGGCAGTCGGGTCGCAGTCATCAGCGCCGCTCCTCCTCATCGCTTCGCTCTGCATCGTCGCCGGCGCGGTCATGTGGTCAGCATCCCGTCGGGCCCGGGCGTCCACCGGGCGATGCGCCGCTCACAATCGTCGACCATCTCGGTGAAGATCCGCCTCCCCTCGACTGCGGTGGCCGTGGTCGGGTTGCCCAGCACGCCGATCGGGCTCACCGCCGCAACCCCACCCCTACGCATCGACGGTAGCAACTCACGCAGCGGCGCCTCGTTGCCGGCCAGCAATTGGTCGGTGCGCACCTCGGCCGGCGAAATATGCAGCAACACGGATGTTTCGGTGTGGCCTGCGTGAGCGTCACCACCAGCGGCGGCGCAGGGACACCAGCTGGCGTCGCGGCCTTCGGATCGCAGCAGGCTTACCGCGCGGCTCAAAGCGCCGACGTTGCCGCCGTGACCGTTGACAAAGACCAGGCGCTGGGCCCAGCAGGTGCTCGACCGGCCGTATTCCACCAGCAGCGTGGTCAAGGCTTCGGCCCCGATGGAAATCGTTCCGGCGAAATCCTGGTGCTCACCGCTGGCGCCGTAGGAGATGGCGGGCGCTACCAGCCATGGCTGCTGGGAGGAGTCCAGACGCGCGCCAACGCCCCGGGCGACTGCGGTCGCGATCCGGGTGTCGGTATCCAATGGCAAGTGCGGGCCATGTTGTTCTGTGGAACCCAGGGGAATGATTATTGACGCAGAGGGACACGACTCTAGTTGGCTCGACGTCGCACTCCCCAGTTCGCCGAGTACGGGCACTCGCCGATGGTAGGACGAATTCACCTGGCGTGCACCGATTGTTGCCTTAACTATCGAATATTTTTTCCCGGCACTTTAATTCAGCGGCCGAATTCTGCTCGTTCGCCACGGCTGCACCGTCCGTATCAGGCCCGGATCAGGCCCCCAACTCCCGGGTGAACCCGGCGGGAACAAGAATGTCATCCGAACCGAGATCGTGGATCGAGGAGTGCCCGAGTCCCATCAGCGCCGAATCGATGCCGCCGCGCAGAATGTCCAGGACGTTCTCGACGCCGGGTTGGCCGGCCGCGGCCAGACCCCACAGGTAGGCGCGCCCGATCATTACCGCGCGCGCTCCCAGCGCCACCGCTTTGACGACATCGCTCCCCCGCCGCACGCCGCCGTCCAGCAAGACCTCGACCTGATCGCCGACGGCCGCCGCCACTGCGGGCAGGGCACGAATCGACGCGGGCGTGCCGTCCAGATTGTTGCCGCCGTGGTTGGACACAGAGATCGCCGAAACACCGGCATCCACAGCCCTTTTGGCATCGTCGACGCGCATCACACCCTTGAGCATCAGCGGTCCGCCCCAGAGTTCGGCCAGCCACGCGATGTCTTCCCAGGTCGGCGGGGGTGTGCCCATCCATTCGCCGTACGCGGCGAAGAACGGCGGACCGGGCTCGCCGCGTTGCCCCTGGTTGGGAACCCGCAGGTCAGGCGGTCGCAATGTCTTGCCGAACTTCCACAGCCATCGCGGCTTGGTGATCGCCTCCGGGGAAAGCCGCAGGATCGTCTTCAGGTTCATCTCTTCGGGAATCTTCGGGCTGCCCCAGTCGCGCCCGTGCGAGAACGTCCAGTCGGTGGTGACGATCAGGCCGACCGCTCCGGCCGCTCGCGCCCGCTCGGCACGCTGCGCGATCGCGTCCCGGCCGCCGAGCCAGTAGATCTGGAAGAAGACCTTGGGGTTGGCGGCGATGACCTCCTCGATCGGCTTACTGGCGAATGACGACAGCCCCATCGCGGTGCCGCGGGCAGCCGCGGCCCGCGCAACGGCGACCTCGCCGTCCGGATCGACCGCCTGGACGCCGGTCGGAGAGATCAGCACCGGCATCGAGATGTCTTGCCCCATCACGGTGGTCGACAAGTCGCGCTTTTCGCTGGCGCCGACCACATGTGGGGCAAAGCCGAGTTCACTGAACGCCGCGACATTGTCGGCGACGGTGATTCCTTTTTCGCTCGCCGAAATTAAAGACGAATAGACGGATTTCGGTAGCCTGCGCTTAGCCCGTTGCTGCGCAATAGCGACTGTTTCAAACCATTCGTCTGCCACGTTATACGGGACTTTCGTTGCACAGCCTGGTCGGCGGGTGCGCCGGTGGCCGCATGGACAGGGTCAGGGGGACCGGCGTGCTGATCCGTTTTCCGCGGGAGTGGTCGACGCGCGGCTTCGGAGTGGCACGCTCGGTCGCCAGCGCAGGCGCGCCATAACCCTGTACGCATTCCGGGTCCGGGCCGTCCAGCGGCAGGCCAGTGAAGAATTTGGCCGCCATGCAGCCACCACGGCAGCTGTCGTAGTGCCCGCAGCTGCCGCACGCACCCGCGGACTGTGGTTCACGCAACTCGCGGAACAGCGGTGCGTTCTTCCAGACGTTGTCAAAACTACCGTCCGTCAACACGTTTCCGGCCAGGAAGCGGTCGTGAATGGCGAACGGGCAGGCGTAGACGTCGCCGACCGGATCGATCAGGCAGACCACGCGGCCGGCACCGCACATGTTCAGGCCGGCCAACGCCCCGGCGGAACCCAGCGGCGCGAGGTGGAAGAACGAGTCTCCGGTGAGCACCCCCTCGCCCTTGGCGACCAGCCAGTCGTACAGCTCGACCTGCTGAGCGGCGGTGGGATGCAGCTCTTCCCAGACATCTGCGCCCCGTCCCGACGGGCGCAGCCTGGTGATCCGCAGCGTCGCGCCGTAGCGGTCCGCAAGCGCAGCGAATTCGTCGAGTTGGCCGACGTTGTGCCGGGTGACCACGACGGAGATCTTGGCGTCTTTGAAGCCGGCCTGCGCCAGATTCTCCAGCGCGCGCACCGCCATGTCGAAGGACCCGGGTCCGCGAACCGCGTCGTTGACCGCTGCGGTCGCGCCGTCGAGCGAGATCTGGACGTCCACGTAGTCGCTGGCGGCCAACCGCGCGGCCACCTCGGGGGTGATGCGGACGCCGTTGGTGGAGAACTTCACGCCCACGTGGTGTTCGGTGGCGTAATCCACCAGCTCCCAAAAATCGGGTCGCACAGTGGGTTCGCCCCCACCGATGTTCACGTAGAACACCTGCATGCGTTCCAGTTCGTCGATGATGTCCTTGCACTGCCGCGTGGACAATTCACCAGGATCGCGTTTGCCCGACGACGACAGGCAGTGCACACACGCCAGGTTGCAAGCGTAGGTCAGCTCCCAGGTCAGGCAGATGGGCGCGTCGAGTCCGTGCTCGAACTGCTCGATCAGGCGGGGGATCCTGCTTGCGGTAGGCACAGTCATTCGCTCTCCCGAGGTACCAACATGTTGGAGCGGGCCAGCACACCCAGCGCGTGCAGGTACGGGCCCTGGTTGAGATCGTCGACTCCCGCGGCGCGGCACGCCGACCGGACGTCGGGATGGTCGGCCAGCGACTGCACCACGGTCAGGATGATGCGGTTCTTCAGGAACGACAGCTTGCGGGTGCCGAAGTGATACAGCAGCGCGCCAAAGGGTTCCGGTCGAACCGCCACCGCAGGGTGCAGTCGCCACCCGCGGGTCGGGTCGAACGCTTCAGAGTCGTCCGCCGACGCGGGCGCGAGCCCGTGCGCAGGCGCAGACACCGTCAGTAGACCCCGCACATGCCGTCGATGGAAACCTCTTCCACCAGAGTCTCGGTGACGAGTTCGGTGTCAGTCTCGTTCTCGTGGTCCATGTGACTGCCTTTCCTGGGAGAGCTTCGACGGGTGATTCGACGTGGGGCTATAGACAATGATGGTGGTGCTGGTCACAATCGTCGTAAGAATATGGCATCGAGTGCCGAAATGGAAGGGCGGGTCTGATGCTGCATGAGTCGCGGGTGGGCCGGCGCCGCTCGACGACACCGCTGCACATCACCGATGTGGCCATCGAGCTGTTCGCCGCGCGGGGTTTCGCCGACGTCAGCGTCGACGATGTGGCCCAGGCGGCCGGCATCGCGCGCCGCACGCTTTTCCGCTATTACGCCTCCAAGAACGCGATTCCCTGGGGCGACTTCGATACCCACCTCGCGCACCTGCGCGACCTGCTCGACGATGTGGACCCACAGGTGCCGTTGCGCGAGGCGTTGCGCGGGGCATTGTTGGCGTTCAACACCTTCGACGAGAGCGAGTCCGCCCACCACCGCCGGCGAATGCGGGTGATCCTGGAAACTGCGGAGCTGCAGGCTTATTCGATGACGATGTACGCGGGTTGGCGCGAAGTGATCGCCGGGTTCGTCGCCCGCAGATCGGGTGTCAAGACCACCGACCTGATGCCTCAGGCCGTCGCCTGGACAATGCTTGGCGTGGCGTTGAGCGCGTACGAGCACTGGCTGGGCGACGAGTCGGTCTCCCTGCCCGACGCGCTCGGAAACGCGTTCGACGTCGTCGGCACGGCACTGCACAGCTTGGATCGACCTCGAGTCCCCCGGTGAGCGACATCGCCCACCTGCTGCACACCCTGCGGGCGCAGGGGCGGTTCTGCGCAAGATCCGGGTCGACGATGTACGGCGAGTTGCTCGAGCTGATTGCCGGCGACGTCGAAACCGACGGCGTCTTCGCAAACATCCTGGCCGGCCAGCACCGTGCTCCGTCCGGCCAAGCGGTGCCGCTGCGCCTGGTCGGCGGCCTGCACCGGATGGTGCTCGACGGTCGGGCACCGCAACTGCGCCGGTGGTATCCCAGTGCGGGCGGCCACTGGGAGGCGCGCAGCGCCTGGCCCGAGATCCTGCTCGTCGCGACCGAACACGCCGAGGTTTTGCGTGCCGCACTGCAGCAGCCTCCACAGACCAACGAGGTCGGCCGATCGGCCGCGCTGATCGGTGCCCTGCTGCGCATAAACCGCGAATGTGGATTACCGATAAGGCTTTTCGAGATCGGTGCGAGCGCAGGATTGAACCTGCGGGCGGACCGGTACCGCTACCGCTACGCGGGCGGCGAGTGGGGACCGGCCGACTCGCCGGTGGTGATCGACGACGCGTGGCAGGGCCACCTGCCGCTGGGAGGTGCGGTGCGCA
>JAVROG010000480.1:0-13007 GCA_032162865.1 Mycobacterium sp.
GCTACCGGCCGGCGGCACGTTCGCCGCAGTCCCAGGACACCGCCACCACCCATATCGGGTTCCGGTGCGTGGTGGATTCGACTCACGTCAAATAATTTGGCCGACCATCGACGCGGCACATTGCGGCCAGCAAAGCTATGAGTTTCAATAGCCTTTCGCCAGCACGTCGACCGTGCTTCCAGTGAAAGGCCGCGTTCGATGAGCCATCAGGCCCCGCCACCCCCACCGTCCGCGCCGCCCGCGCAGCAACCGTCTGGGCCGCCCCCGCCTGCGCAACCCAAGGCGCCGTCGCGCGGAAAGCGCATCCTGATCGATTTCGGCGTCATCCTGGTTGTTGTCGTCGTCTATGTGCTCTCGCTGGTCGGTGTCCACCTGCTGGCCACCTCGGCGGATCCGCTGCCCGAAGCAGATATGGGAACCACGGCAGACACTGTGGTGCAGGTGCGTGTGCAGGAGCTGGACACGATTAACAATCACCTGAAGGTGAATGTGGTTGTCTACCCTGAAGATGACAAGTACGACAAGAACCTAGACGTACTGACCCAAGACCTCGCGGTGCGACTATCCCCGGAGAATGACCTGGGCGACCTGCAGTACCCGGTCGGAAAGTATCCGGCACAAGTCAGCACCATGATCGATACGGAGGGCGATCCCACCAACTGGCCGTTCGACTCCTACTCCACCGGCACCATCTCCGCCGATGTGATCGTCGGGTCCGGCGCGAATCGCACCAAGGAACCGGCCCGCATCGAGGTAGTCGGATCGGTGGGTGGCTGGGACATCAGCCTCCAGCGGGTCGGTGAATCCACCCAGAGTTCATCCCGCCCAGACAATGTGATCATCACCCTGCACCGGTCCAAGAGCACGCTGATTTTCGATGTCGGCATCATCCTGGTCCTGATCTCGCTGCCCGCCTTGGCGCTGTGGGTGTCGATCCCAATGGCGTTGGGCAAGAAGAAGTTCCTGCCACCGTTCGTCTCCTGGTTCGCCGCTATGCTGTTCGCGGTGGTCCCCTTGCGCAACATCTTCCCAGGAAAACCACCCGAGGGTTCCTGGGTCGACCAAGCCATCACGTTGTGGGTGCTGCTCGCACTGATCGTCGCGATGACCCTGTTCATCATGGCCTACCGAAAACAGTCGGACTGACCCCGCGGGTCAGCGAATCATTCTGCCTGGGGGGCGCTACCCACACCGCTGATCGCGTCGACTGCGTCGGAGACCCGCTGCTGGAACTGAGGCGACAGCGGGATGTAGCCGATCTTGTTCAGGTCGGCCTGGCCGGGGCCAATCGCGGCCTGCAAGAACGCCTTGACCGCTAGGGCGACGTCGGGGGTTGGGTATCTGGAGCAGACGATCTCGTAGGTGGCCAAGACGATCGGGTAGACGTCAGGCTGAGCGGGGTTATAGAACGACGAGATATCGAGCACGATGTCGTTTCCCTCGCCGACGATTTTGGCGCCCTTGATGGTCTTACCGACGGTGTCGGTACCGATCCGCACGGGGCGCAGCGACCTGCGGCTGGCCGGGGTCTTGATCTCGGCAGCGTAGAGCCCTTGCTTGAGCGCGAAGGATAACTCGTTGTAGCTGATCGCACCCTCGGTGGATTTCACCAGCGCCGCCGTGCCGTCGTTGCCCGCGGCACCCATGCCGATGCCGCCGCTGAACGTCTTTGCGGCGCCTTGGTTCCATACCCCGCCGGACGCGGCCTGCAGATAGGACTGAAAGTTGTAGGTGGTGCCGGACGCGTCGCTGCGGTAGATGACGCGGATCTCCTCTGCCGGCATGGAAGCGTTCAGCGCGGTGAGGGCCGGGTCGTCCCAGCGCCGGATGGTGCCGTCGAAAATCTTGGCCAGTGTGGGCCCGTCCAGCACCAAGGCGTCGACGTTGGCGAGGTTGTACGTGATGGCCAGCGGGCTGAACACGACTGGCAGGTTCCACGCGTCGGCACCACCGCATCGCGCTTTGGCGGCGGCGTATTGGTCGCCGGACAGCGGTGTGTCCGATCCGGCGAAATCGGTTTTGCCAGCGAGGAATTCGGTAATACCTGCGCCCGACCCGATGGCGTCATATTTGAGCGTCTGTGCGCTGCAGGCCTTGTGGTACGCGCTGACGAACTGTGTCATCGCATGGACTTGCGCGGTCGAGCCGCTCGCAACCAAAGTCTGCTTGCCGCCGCAGTCCACCTTGGCCCCGTTGATGTAGGGCAGGGTCGCGTGGGCCTCGTTGTCGCACGCCGACAGCGTTACCGCAGCCGCAGCCAGCAGGATCATCGCGACGCTCGGTCGATTGCGCTTCATGGTTATGGCTCCCTTGAGGAGTTCGATTTCGGCCTCCGGCAAGCGCAGTTACTGCTCACGCCGGCGCCCAGCAGCAATGGCGAGCTCGGTATATCGCGGCGTGCTCCAAGGTGGATCCAATCACCCGGGTTTGGACACATGTTGACATTTACAACTATTGAAATCGGCTGGCAAGCGAACATCAGATGAACCGGCCGTCGGCGCCAGATGAATGACTGGTGTCCTGGAATTCGCCGGTGGCGGAGCTGACGAAAATGTCTGACAGCAAACCCAAGCTGTCTCGTGCGAAGCAAGATCGGCCGGTTAAGCGACCGGTTGTTTACCGCGAGGTGGAATGCGGGTGAAGCTACCTCCGTCGGGGCGCAACGTGGGCACGCGTTCGCTAGCATCTGACCCCGTGTTGTCCCGACGATTTGGACCTACGCGGGTCCCGGGTGGAGGCGGTCAATGACCACCGAAGCGCCCCCGAGCCCGCCGGCGGACAAACCGCAGCAGGCGGAGGACAAGCCGCACAAGAAGAAGAAAAAGCAGTTTACGAAGAAGACGGAGAAACCGCGCATCGTGATCGGCGCGGTGATTTTGACGATTGTCGTCATTTCTTATGCCCTGTCGCTGGTCGGCGTTCACTTCCTGCAGAGATCAGAGGGCCCGCTGCCGCCACTGGACCTCAGCCAGGGCGGGGGCGATGCCACGATCGTTCAGCTGCGCCTCGAGGAGCTGAAGCCAGTAGCGAACCGTCTTACGGTGAATGTGCTTGTATATCCAGGGATTTCGTCATATGACAATCGCTTCGATGTGTTGGGCACCGACGTTGCCGTACGCCTGTATCCACCGAGCGATCTGGGCGATCTGCACTACCCGAAAGGAAAGGCGCCGGCCCAGCTCACCAGCACCGTCGAGGCGCACGGCGACCCCGGTAACTGGCCCTTCGACTCCTACTACACAGAGCCGATCTCGGCGGATGCGTTCGTCGGCCCCGGCGATGCGCTCAAGAAGGTGCCTGCTCGTGTCGAAGTAACCGGATCACTGGACGGTTGGGACATCAGCGTCAACCGCGTTCACGACCCCGCCGCGTTGCCGACGTCCCGAACCATGGACAACGGGAACGTGGTCATCCACTTCAAGCGGGCGAAGGGACCGCTGATTTTCGATCTGGGCATTTGCCTGGTGCTCATCGCCCTGCCCACCTTGGCGCTGCTGGTTGCCATTCCGATGGCATTGGGCAGACGGAAGTTTCTGCCGCCGTTTGCGACGTGGTATGCCGCGAACCTGTTTGCCATCGTCCCGTTGCGGAACATCCTTCCCGGCGCTCCGCCGCCGGGCTCGTGGATCGACCAGGCCATCGTGCAGTGGGTGTTGATCGCGCTGGTGACGGCGATGAGTCTGTATATCTTCGCCTGGGTTCGGCAAGGAGACTGAATCGCGAGTGGCTGCCGGCCTGCGGGCAGGTTGCTAACATCTGACTCCGTGTCGCCCCAGACGGCTGCTAACGACGAAGACGCATCGGAAGCGCCCGCGGCGGCGTCACCGGAACCGCTTCCTGCGCCAGTGCCGCCCGAGCACAAGCACATGTCGGTGCGAAAGCACCTGGTGCTCGATACCTGCATCATTGTCGGCGTCGCCGTCGCCTGGGTCCTCTCAGTGCTCAGCTACCAATGGCTGGCGCCGCGTCCCCTCCCCAGGGTGGATCTCGGCACCACCAACGACCCGGTGGTAGTGCTGCACATCGAGGACGTGGAAACCAAGGACCAACGCCTCGTCGTGAAGGTTCTGTTGCGCCCCGACGAATCGATCCTGCAACCGAGGCTCAATCGGCTGACAGCCGACACCGCGGTGCGCTTCCTGTCGCAGAATGACAGCGCGGAACTGCCGTACGTACACGGGAAAGCGCCGGATTGGGTCGCGGCCACCATCGACGTGCACGGCGAGGCCATCCGGTGGCCGATCGACCAGTACACCACCGACCCCATCCAGGCCGAATGGCTTGTGGGGGCCGGCGATACCAGTCACTACCAACGCGTCCGGGTCGAAGTCGAAGGGGTCGTGGACGGTTTCGACATCATCCTGACCAGGGTCGGTGATGGCGGCCCGGGCCGTCCCGATGACGTCATCATCACGTTGAAGCGGTCCAGGGCTCAGCTGCTTTTCGATATCGGCATCTGCCTGGTTCTCATCACGCTGCCGGCGGTGGCGTTGTTCGTAGCCATCCAGATGGTGACCCGACGGAGACCTTTCTTGCCGCCGTTCGGAACCTGGTATGCCGCAATGCTGTTCGCCGTTGTGCCGCTGCGTAACTTCCTGCCCGGTTCGCCGCCGACGGGTGCGTGGATCGACCAGACGATCGTGATCTGGGTGCTGTTGGGGCTGGCCGTGGCCATGGTGACCTACATCGTGGCATGGTATCGAGACCGGGCCGGCTAGGTCTTGCCAGCAAACTAGTGTGCGACAGCCGCCGGATCATTGTATGAACTTCCATATATGAATTTCGTCAGACAAGCACCGCCGAAGACCCGGATTTTCTGGCTTTGTTAACTTCAATGACGCGCAATGTTACAAGCGCATGGCGCGACGCTCCTTAAGGTGCCAGCAAACACGTCCGTTGCTAGTATCTGGCTGCGTGACGCTTCAACGAGACGTGGCCATGTCCGCAGGTGACCGACCTGCTCAGGCGGACGCCGAGTTTGACTTGGCCGCATCCTTTTTGCCCGCACGCAGTCACGAAATTCCCGCCATCGAGACGCGCCCGGCCGCGTCGGCGTCCGACTCGTCGCCCAAAGGGAAGCGCCGGAACCTCGTCCTCGACTTTTTCGTCGTCCTGGGTGTCGCCGTCGTCTACTTGTTATCGCTGTTCGGCTACCACTGGCTGGCCACCGCGCCAGGCCAACTGGCCGATCCGGACCTGAGCACCGAGGACAACAGTGTGGTCTTGGTGCGCATCGAGCAGTTGCATCCCGTCGAGCATCGCCTCGATGTCAAGGTGCTGGTGATGCCGGACAGTTCGGTGATCGACAAACGACTCGGCGTATTGACAAGCGACGCTTTGGTGCGGTTTGACCCGGACAACGACTTGGGCGACCTGCAGTACCCCAAAGGGAAGTCGCCGGCCCAGGTTGTGACCACCATTCAGGCCCACGGCAACCCCGGTGACTGGCCATTCGACACGTACCAAACGGACAGAATCCAGGCCGACGTACTCACCGGTGACAACCGTGAATACAAACCCGCGCGGGTCGAGGTGACCGGATTGGTGGAAGGCTGGGACGTCTCCGTCACTCGGGTCGGCCGTGACGGCCACGACCCGAATCGTCCCGACAACGTGATCATCACCCTGCAACGGGCCAAGGGCCCGCTGGTGTTCGACCTCGGAATCTGCCTGGTCCTGGTGGCGCTTCCGACGCTGGCGCTGTTCGTCGCCATTCAGATGTTCACCGGCCGGAGAAAATTCTTGCCGCCCTTCTCGACCTGGTACGCCGCGATGTTGTTCGCAGTCGTGCCGTTGCGCAATATTCTTCCCGGCTCGCCACCGGCCGGGTCCTGGATCGACCAGGCCGTCGTGATCTGGGTTCTCATCGGGCTGGCCACAGCGCTTGTCCTCTACGTCCTTGCCTGGCACCGGCAGGGGGACTAGGCGGCGGGAATCGGTGTCGGACCCCGATGGCATAATCGAATGTATGTTCGAGGAGCGGCCGGTGGGTCGGACGCCGTCGCCGGAGGTGATAGCCCGGTTTGATGCGTTGTTTGACCATCGTGAGGGGTTGACGGCCGCGACCGACGAGTCGGTGGGGTGGGTGGAGCGGATCCGGGCGGCCGCGCGGGTGGCGAACCAGGCGGCGGGCGCGGAGTTGGTGGCGATTGGGGAGTTGTTCGGCTACCGGTTGGCGCAGTCCTGCGAGACTGCGGATTGGGCGATCGACACCGAGGCGGCGGTGGCCGCCGAGGTGGGTGCCAGAACCGAAATGCTCAATCGAGCATGCCGCCCGCCGAGACGACCACACGATCTGCACCGCCGTCGCCCCAGAACTGGTCTTCACCGTGCGCACATACGCCACGACCGCACCCTACGACCCCACGTCTAGTGCACAAATCCGCACCAGCTACGCGCCGAACCGCCAGGTCACAGCCCTAGAGCACCATCGAACCCGCAACACTGCTAAAAGTCAGGTTTGAGGACGGCGTTGTTGCCCTGGTCAGCGACGTAAATGTTGCCGCTGGTTCGATGAGGCCCCTTGCGCCCACCTCTTTTTGATTGGTGGACAAAGCCGCTAGTTCGAGCACCAAGTCGGTGTCGGTGACGTAGACGTTGCCGCTGGGGCCTATCGCGAAGCCGTGGGGTTTGCTCAGATTTTTGAATCCCGAATCAATCGTCAATCGGTGCGCACGATCGTGACGCAAACGCCGGCCACGGGTGTGTGTTCCGGCGACGGGCAGGTCGCCGGCCGGGAATCCTCTCTCATCTCACTGCGCGCAGACGCCCCCATCGACCGGAAACGTGTGCCCGGTAACGTACCGGGCCTCGTCGGAAAGCAGCCAGACGACAGGATCGGCGATCTCTTCGGGCTGGCCAATCCGCCCCATCGGGACAAATGAGGCGTAGCTGTGCGGGTCGCCTCCGGTTCCCTTCGCCAGCAGGGGCGTCTCCACCGGGCCGGGGCCGACCGCGTTCACGCGGATGCCTCGCTTGGCGTAGTCGAGGGCCGCCGACTTGGTCATCCCGGTGACCGCATGCTTCGTGGCCGAATACAACGACCACCCGGGGTAGCCGTTGAGCCCGAAGATCGAGGACGTGTTCACGATGGACCCGCCACCCGTCCTGAGCATCTCCTCGATCTCGTACTTCATGCAGTAGAAGACGCCCTTGATGTTCACGTCGAACAGCAACGACGCCTTTTCGATGTCCTGCTCGTGGAGGGGCACCTGCTCGCCGTCCCTCCCGGCGTTGTTGAAGGCCAGGTCCAGCCGCCCGAATTCCTTGACGGCTCGCTCCACGAGAGCCTGTGCATCCTCGGGTTTACTCACGTCGGTCACCTGAAAGACCGCACGACCTCCGGCCTGCTCGATGGCCCGCACGACCTGTTCGCCGAGCTTGGCCCCGCGGCTGCCGATGACAAGCGAGGCACCGGCCTTGGCCATCGCCAAGGAGGTCGCCCTGCCGATGCCTGTCCCGCCGCCGGTCACGATGCCGACTTTGTTGGCCAAGGATGCCATGTCACCGCCTCCTCGCGGTCGCCGCCGCCTTGTTATGAGTCATGAAAAGCATGGTCACGACGACCAGGTTCCGTCGGTCCTGCACCAGACACCATCCGCGCGAGACCCGCGCCATCGCATCCGTGGAATCCCGAGTCGGCAATGCACCACTTTGGCCGGGCGGTGTAACGATGCTGATTTCCATGGCTGCTACTTCTCCTGTGCCGCTGCGACTGTCGGGGCAGGATTCACCGCGATGAGCGATGTGGGGGCGATCCGCGACGACGGTGGTGCCGATCGACAACGAAATGTCGCCCAGATACAGCTGCCCGGCACGCTCGTCCATCCCGTCGTACGGCCCACCCGGGGGCAGTGCGAACAGCTCGCGCGCAAGCCAATGGGCGTGAACATCGATTACCCCGGGTGCGATGGCGGCGGTGATCACGGCCGTGGATCCCGGGCGCTGGTGTCCGCGCCGACGGGCAGCGGCGGGTTGGCGCTGTCGAGATGTTCCACCGTGGTGAAGACGAGTTCGGTGTCACCGATGTTCTCGATGTCGTGCAGCAGGAATTCGCCTGGGCCGAAATGGAAGTGCCGCGTCGCGCCAGCGTCGTAGGACACCTCACGAACGGTGCCATCGTGGGTGTGCTGGCGGCTGTGTCCGGCGTTGATGGCAGTCCAGAAGTAGTCCAGGACGTGGCGGTGGGCGTGCCAGCGTTCGCCGGGCGCGAGCCGGATCTCCCAGACCCGCACTCGGGAGTTCTCGCTGAGTAGTCGTGATCCGACCTCGCCGTCGTGGGCGTGTTCGGCGAACTCCGTTTTGAGCCAGCCGGGCCAGCTGTCGAAGTCAGCGGCCACGAGTTCGCCCGCCAGGGGTAGGTCGGTGAGGAAGCCGTTGTCGGTCATGGGAATTCCTTTCGAGGATTTCTGACTTGGCGGTTAGTGGCCCGGTCCGTAGAGTCCGAACCGCAAGTCGGGATCGCCGGGAGTCCAGGTGCTGCTGAACTGGGAGCGTTCGCCCATCGCGACGACACGGCGCAGCAGTGCGTCGCTGAGCTGCAGCTGTGCCGGTTCCCATTTGATGAGTGCGGCGGCGATGTCACCGCCGGCCTCACTGAGTGCGGCGGCCAGTGCCCAGCCGTCGGCGGCGGCCTTCGCGGTGCCGGCAGCGGCGTGCGGGCGTGCGCCGCAGGCGGCGTCGCCGATAAGTGCGACTCTTCCCATCGCCATGCGGGACGCCCGAACATCGGAAACCACCTGGAGGTAGGGGGTTCCGGTAGCCGAAACCACTTCGGCGACTGCTGGCGCGAGCAGGTCGGCGGCGGCCTGGCGCATGTCGGCGATGTAGCGGTCCTGGACCTGTCCGGGATGGATGGACACCGAGCCTGCGAATCCGCGTTTGTCGATCAGCATTTCGCTGAGTTCGGGGCCCTCGGGCACGTTGCGGTACCAGACGTAGTTCATGAGTTGCTGTTCGGCGCCCAGGCCGTGTTCACCGGGGATGAGGTACATCATGATGTGTGAGTGCGGGATCACGTCGTAGGTGATGGCGTTCTGCAGGACCTGGCGGGTCTCGGCGGTGAGATCGCGTTGGCGCACGGTGCCGCGCCATCCGATGTAGCCGGAGTACCGCAGTTTGGCGTTGGGATCGAACCGCTCCCGCGCTGTTGAAGTGATGCCGTCGGCGAAGACGATCAGGTCCGCCGACTCGGTTCGGCCGCTGACGAAGCGGACCGTCGCCTGGTCGTCGGTCTGGCTGAAGCCGCAGGCGTGTTCGCCGTAGTGGTAGTGCCCGGTGCCGAAATCGGCGAGCAGCGCACGGTAGAAGGTGCCCCAGGAGGTGTAGGTCCAGGTGGCCTTTTCCCGGTGCACGATGTCGCCGGTGCGGTTGATGTACTGCACGTAGGAGGTGGACGTGTGCAGGTCGGTGAGGTCCTGGGTGCTGCGTTCGGCGAACCAGCGCACCGTGTCGGGCTGCAGGACGATCCCGCTGCCGCGGCCGTCAAGCGGGGTCGGTGTGCGTTCGTAGACGTCGACGGCGAATCCGAGGTCCCGCAAGAGCAATGCGGTGGTGAGGCCGCCGATCGAGCCGCCGACGACGATGGCGGATGCTGTGGTGTAGTCGGTCATGGCACGCACTTCTCGATGCGGTGGATGGGGCGGGCGCTGGCATCGGTGGGCAAGGGCTCGCCGCGCGTTTCCCGGGCGAAGGTCAGGCCGATGACCGCGATCAGACCGAGTGCGGCGATCGCCGCGTCGACGCCATCGGCGCCCTGTTCAGGAGGAACCGTCTCGACGACGCGGCCGGTCGCGGGATCAAGGATTCGTCGGACCTCCGTCGCACGGTATGCGGGAAGCGCGCCGGCGGCGCCAGTCGGGGAGTCGATCGCGGCGCGGGTCATGGTTCACCCTTCAGGTCGGCGGGTAGGTGGCCGCGGTGCGAGGTCTGCAACAACGCGGGTTGTGTATGAGTGTCGTCGCAAGCCGAGACCCATTTCAATGTCCGAGAAACCACTGTTTTTCCTCTTTTATGTGCCCAATAACACTCAAGATGGCATTGTGGCCTGATGGCGACGGTCAATTCCGACGCGCGGCCGGGGGCGGAATTGCTCACCTGGCTGGGCGCGTTACGGGAGTTGAGCTCGGCGGCGACGTCGGCGGCCAACCTCCAGCAGATCCTCGACCTCGTCGCCGAGACCGCCAGGACGCTTCTGGGTTTCGACTTCTGCGGTGTACTCACCCCGAACGCGGCTCAGGAAAGCCTGGTCATCACTGGATGGAGTGGGCTCTCGGCGGACTATGTCACTCGGGTCAACAGCGACCGACCCATTCGGCTCGACAGCGGAGCACCGTCGAGCCGCGCATTTCACAGCGGCCGGCCGGTCGCCATCCGGGACATCACGGCAGAGCCCCAGTTCACCCCGTGGGGTGGGGTGGCGCGAGAGCAGGGCTACCGGGCTATCGTCTCGGTTCCGCTGGTCGCCGGTGACGAGGTGCTGGGCACTCTCAACGGCTACTACATGCCGGTGCATACGTTCACCGCACACGAAATCGAGCGGTTGACCTTGCTGGCCAATCATGCGGCTATCGCGGTGACGTCGGCCCGCCGGCTTGACCAGCTGCGTCAACTCAACGAGTCACTGCGCGACCAGCGAGACGCGCTGACCCGGTCGGAGGAAATCCACGAGCGGTTCCTGGCCGTGACTTTGCGGTCCGGCGGACTCAGTGGGGTCGCGGCGGTGCTGGCTGAGCTCATCGGCCGTCCGGTGCTCGTCGAAGACGTGCGCAACGTCGTCCTTGCCACCGCGGGCGACCACACGCAGCTGCCAGACGCCGCGCAGCGCGGCACTGCCGTTATCGACCGGGCGGCGTCGTCGCGACCTGTGCACGTCGATATCGAACGTGATCCCGGTCGCGGGTTTTACGTGTCGACGGCCCGCCTCGGCGAGGACGTTGTCGCGCGCATCTGGTTTCCTGCCGAAGAGCCCAGCCTGGACCCGATGGGTGTACGGGCCGTCGAGCATGCCTCGATCGTGATCTCACTCGAGCTGCTGCGTATCCGCACGGCAGCCGAGGTGGAGCAGCGCCTCCGCGGTGAGCTGTTGTCCGATGTTCTGGGCGGGGGCGCCTCGTTGTCGGATCAACTTTTGCAGCGGGCGCAACGACTCGGCCATGATTTGACTCGCCCACACGTCACCCTCGTCGCAGCACTCAGCGCAGCATGCGAACCAGCCGAAATCCGTTTGTACCAGCGCGCGCTGTCACTCGTCGCCGAATTGGTTGCGCCGTATCAGCCACGTCCGTTGGCGGCCATGTGCCGCGGCAACGTCGTCACCCTCTGGCCGGTCGGGGCCCGTGATCCGCAGGTCACCGGCGGGCCAGCCGCGGATTCGCCGGACTCGGTCGCATCGTTGATCCACCGCGCGATTGGTGCAGTGGCACAGGAGGTGGACGTGACGGTCGCGGTGTTCGCGCCCGACGCACAGACCTACCGGGAAGCGTACCGAACAGCGAAGGGCGCTCTCGATATCGCGGTGCGCGCCGGTCGCACGAATACCGTTGTGCAGCTAGAGGATCTGGGAGTTGTGGGTCTGCTGCTCCAACTGGAGGACTCCACCCAACTGGTTGCGTTCGCCGCACGCATCCTGGGGCCCCTGCAGCGCCACGACGATGCACACCAGACCGATCTCATCGCCACACTGCGCGCGCATTTCGCCTGCAACCAGGACAGGAGGAAGACGGCGGCCGCGCTGCACATCCATCCGAACACCGTCACCCAGCGCCTCCGCCGAATCGAACAACTCTGCAACGTCGACATGGCCGATCCCGCCGTGACCCTGCAATTCGACGCGGCCCTGACTGTTCAGGACATCGCTTCCCTGAATTGACCCTTCCTCTGCAGCGGACGGTATTGGTACCTCAGCGGCTGCTCGGTGCGGACAGCGCAACAGTGCGGTACATCCGGCCAGCCGCGGGCGCGCGCTTCGGGAGGCCGACAGTCATGTGACTGATGCCCGGTGTGGGCGACCGGCCAGTATGGGTGGAGGAAACAATCGAGGTGGAAGGCAGGCCGATCATGGCAACGCCGAGTGTTCAGGTCGGTCGGGCGATCAGCCGTGTCGAGGGCTACGACAAGGAGACCGGGTGTGCTCAGGCTTGAAGCGTCACCAGGGTCGACAATGTCGTCGGATTCCACCTTGAGTACCGTAGACACGGGTACCGGCAATGCGGGGCACGAAATTATCGGCATCTGAAAAACAATGTAGCGCAACGATTCTAGTCGGCTACCTGACATAAGATAGGTTATCGGCGAATTATGTTACGCAGCAATTAGTTTCACGATGTCATCGTCTTAACATGTTGCCAGAGTGGGATGTCCGTGGTGTGGCCCGAACTATGGGCAAGCGGCTCGTAACGGGTCGAGAAAGTGAACCAGAATGACCCGGTATTCGTGAGACCGGACATTCGGCCTACGTCTGCCGTTTCCACGAAGACATGAACGTGCCGGACTGGTTTGATCCCGGACAAGTTGACGTGTCGGATAGTGCGTCCCCGCCGCGCGGATACCCGCCAAATGTCGATTCGTTGTCTTCGTTGGCTGTGCTTGCCTGGCGCACCATTGCGTCACAGTGACGTATTGATCACGCCTGGCTGGATGGTGCCCACGCGGTCTATGATGGTGGATTACCTTCCCAGGCAACGATTTCCGCCGCAGGAAGTCATTCATCGACCTGTCGGCAACGGTAAGATTCGGGCGGAGCATCAGCACCACGTCAGTAGCGATCGAGCTCGATCAACCGCTCGTCGCTGATCCCGAAGTGATGCGCGACCTCATGTAGCACGACGTGCCTGACCTCGCGGCGTAGACGATCCGCGTCGCCGGCAGCGAGTCGCGTGATCGGCCCGCCGAAGATGCTGATCTTGTCGGGAAGCACTCCGCTGTACATGCTGCTCCTTCGCGGCAGCGGTACGCCGCGGTACAGGCCGAGCAGCGGCTGCCCGTCGGGAGGCTCGTCCTCGACGACG
>JAVROG010000481.1:0-9227 GCA_032162865.1 Mycobacterium sp.
CGCCAGCAACGCCGACCGGCTATAAGCCCGCAACGAGCTGATGATGCCGTCATGCGGCATCGGGAACACGGCCAATGGCAACATCTGCGCCAACTGCAGCAGATGCAGGATCGACGGCGGCCGGGGCAGATCGACGATCACCAACTTGTCCGCGACCCGGGTCCCTTCGGCGAACACCCTCGACGCCAGCGCCGGCGGGAGGTGATGGATCGACAGCGCGAAGACCGCGAGATCGTAGCTGGCGTCGGGCGCATCGATGTCGGTGGCATCCATTTCGCAGACGGTGGCGCGGGGGTGAAAGCCGAGGTCACCGGCGCTGATGGCGGCAACCGACGACGGGTCGACATCGGTGACCGTCAGGTCGGCGCTGGGATGCATTTTCAGCAAGGTCCGCGACAGCCCGCCGTGGCCGGAGCCGAGTTCGAGGATCTTGGGATCAGGCACGTCGCTGACTTCCTCGAGCACGATCCGGGCAATCGTCCTGTGCAGCCCGAATAGCTGTCCCACCCGGTCCAGGGAGCGGATGGCCGCGCGCTTCTTGCGATCTACGTCGTCGCGGTCGATGTATTCCGGAAGGTCGGTCTCCAACCGACGATCGAGCCACGACGCATCAGGGCCGCCGCGCGGCATGGCCTCGATATCCAGTTCGGTAGACATTAAGCAATCATGGACGATTACATGCAGTGTCCAACTTCGCCGTAGGAGATGTCAGTTGGCTGGGTCCCCCGAATTCGTCGCCGCCATCGATCAGGGCACTACCAGCACCCGCTGCATGATCTTCGATCACGACGGCATCGAGGTGGGCCGCCACCAACTCGAGCACGAACAGATCCTGCCCCGCGGGGGCTGGGTGGAGCACAACCCGGTCGAGATCTGGGAACGGACCACATCGGTGCTGACCTCGGCGCTCAATGCCACCAAACTGTCGTCGAAAGACATTGCGGCACTAGGGATTACCAATCAGCGTGAGACTACGCTGGTGTGGAACAAGAAGACCGGGCGCCCGTATTACAACGCGATCGTCTGGCAGGACACCCGCACCGACCGCATCGCCTCGGCACTCGACCGTGACGGCCGCGGCGACGTGATCCGCCGTAGGGCGGGCCTGCCCCCTGCCACGTACTTTTCCGGCGGCAAATTGCAGTGGATTCTGGAAAATATCGACGGAGTGCGCGAGGACGCGGACAAGGGCGACGCGCTGTTCGGCACCGCGGACACCTGGGTGCTGTGGAATCTGACCGGCGGCACGCGTGGCGGCGTGCACGTGACCGACGTGACCAACGCCAGTCGAACGATGCTCATGGACCTGGAGACGCTGGACTGGGACGATGAGCTGTTGTCGTTCTTCTCGATACCTCGAGCGATGCTGCCGACGATCGAACCGTCGTCTTCGCCTGAGCCGTACGGTGTTACGTCGGAATCCGGTCCGCTCGGCGGTGAGGTGCCGATCACCGGTGTTCTGGGCGATCAGCACGCGGCCATGGTCGGTCAGGTGTGCCTGGACGCCGGGGAGGCGAAAAACACTTACGGCACTGGCAATTTCCTGTTGCTGAACACCGGCGAGAAGATCGTGCGTTCCGACAACGGCCTGCTCACCACGATCTGCTACCAATTCGGTGACGCCAAACCCGTTTACGCCCTTGAGGGTTCGATCGCGGTGACGGGCTCGGCGGTGCAGTGGCTGCGCGATCAGCTGGGTATCATCAGCGGCGCGGCCCAGAGCGAATCATTGGCCCGCCAGGTCGACGACAACGGCGGCGTGTATTTCGTGCCGGCGTTCTCCGGCCTCTTCGCCCCGTACTGGCGATCCGATGCCCGCGGTGCGATCGTCGGGCTGTCGCGGTACAACACCAACGCCCATGTCGCCCGCGCGACATTGGAGGCGATCTGCTACCAGAGCCGCGACGTGGTGGACGCGATGAAAGCCGACTCCGGTGTGCGCCTCGAAGTGTTGAAGGTCGACGGCGGGATTACCGCCAATGACCTGTGCATGCAGATTCAGGCCGACGTCCTGGGCGTGGACGTGGTGCGGCCGGAGGTCGCCGAGACCACCGCCCTGGGTGCTGCCTACGCGGCTGGACTGGCGGTCGGGTTTTGGGCCGATCCGTCGGATCTGCGGGCCAATTGGCACGAGGGCCAACGCTGGACGCCGAACTGGGACGACGATCAGCGCGCCGAGGGCTATGCGGGCTGGCGCAAGGCTGTGCAGCGGACCCTGGATTGGGTTGATGTGTCCTGAGCTCGGTTTTATCCAAGGTCCGCTGCCGGGGGGCTCAGTCCTCGCCGAGGATGCCGTAGATCTCGCGACGCGCGTTGTTGAGCACGTCGACGATCCGTTGCTGCTGCTCAGCGCTGGCGGCCTGCGCCGACTGCCCGACCGCGCCGAACAGTTGGCGCGTGGCAGTGCGGAGGTTGAGGTGGCCCTGGTCGGCGCCTTCGGCGATTTCCTCCCACGGCGGGGTCTCAACCTTTTCCGCGGCGGCACGTCCTTCGTCGGTCAGCTCGAAAAGCTTCTTGCTGCCGTCGGGGTCGTTAGCGGTGATCAGGCCCTCATCGTCGAGTAACTGCAGCGTCGGGTACACCGAACCGGGGCTCGGCTTCCATATTCCGTTGCTGCGTTCGGCGATCTGCTGAATCATCTCGTAGCCGTGCATCGGCCGCTCGCTCAGCAGCGCCAGAATGGCCGCCCGCACGTCACCGCGCCGGCTACGGCCGCCGCGACGTCCACCGCCGCGCCCGCCGCCGGGACCGAAACCGAATCCGGGACCAAAGGCGAAGCCGGGACCGAAGCCTGGGCCGAAACCCGCCGGTCCGCCGTGTTCACCCGCTTGGTCGCGGAGGTTTTCGAAGAATTCCCGCCGGGCATGCCGCCTGGCGCCGTGGAGTCCGCGCGGTGGTACCGGGCCGAACCCGAATCCAGGTCGCGGGCCGAACGGGCCGCTGGGGGGAGTGAATGGGGTGTTCATGTGTGTTGTCCTTTGTCTGTTGGGGGAGGCGCCACTCGGCGTTCCCGGTGTATCACTTCATATCACGATATATCGTTATCTATCGCGATGCAACGGGTAGTTTTGGTCACTGATCCGTTTGCAACCCGTCAGGGCCGGGTAGCAACTGACGCATGAATGGCAATAACCGCGACCTGACCGTGGCCACCGGTCCTGGTCGCACCACCCAATCGGAGCAACGCGATGACGGCGGGAAGACGCGTACCCGGGTCAACTGGGTTTTGGCGCTGTTGAGCGTGCCGGCCGCCGCCATCGTCATGCTGTTTGCGCTCGGGGCAGTGATGAGTACCGATTCCTGCAATGAAAGCCGCTGCCCGAACCTCGGCGGCGGAATCAGTTTCGACGTCTTGTTCTACGGGCCGCCCTTGGTGGCCGTCTTGGTGATCGTCGCCTCGGTATTCACCGCAAAGCGCCGCGCCGGCGTCGTTGTGCCGTTGGGCGGGTTGGCGCTGTTGACTGCCGATGTCGCCATCCTCGCGGCCACCGTCGCGCAGTAATCGACCGGCAGCGAGAAGATCAAATCGGCGGCGAAAAGCCGCCGGGGCTCTGAGCAGGCGCAGATTGCGGTGCCTGCTGTTCCGGCCACGGAGCGGAATTCTGCTGCGGCGGCCCGGCGTAGGGGGGCGGCCAGCCCGGGGCTGGCGGCCACGGTCCTGGTTGAGGTCCCAGCTGAGGCGCCATGCGCGGGATGTTGGCATGAAGTCGAGCCAATTCGCGACGGTGGCGTTCGGCCAGCACCGCGGCCAGGATCAGCTGCGGCGGTACGCCCGGTGGAGGGGGCGGCGCGATGCGGGAAACGACGTCGCTGGCGATCCGGTAGGCCATCTGGTTGCGCAGCGCTGGGTCGAGTTGTGTTGCCCGAGAGAGAAATTGGCGTGCCACCTCAGCCTGGCCCGCGGTCAGCCCGGACAGCTGCAATGACGACGCCCACCCCGCTAGCTGTGGCGGCATCGCGGGAGGTGGTCCCAGCCGGGGACCACGCTCGCTGACCACGACCGTGCCGGCGAAAATGTCGCCCACGCGCTTGGCCTTCGGCGATAAAACGCTGCAGATGACGGCCGGACTCCCGACCAGCATCCAGATTTCCACCACCGAGGCCAGTGCGCGAAACATCGCCTGGCGGAAACGTTCCGGGCCGCCGTCGTCGGATACCACCCGAAGACCCATCACCATCTTTCCCAGTGATCGACCCCGGGTCGCAGTTTCAATGGCCACCGGGTAGCCGACCATCGCCAGCACCGTGAAGATGATCAGGAATGCAACGGTCAAAGCTTCGTCGAATTGGGACAGTGAAACCGCCCAGAGCATCAGACCGAGGAACCAGCCGACGGAGATCACGATGATGTCGATGATTGCGCTCACCGCGCGCACCGGTAGCTGGGCGATCTGGACGTCGAGCACCACAGCGTCCCCGGTTACCACCTCCGACATACCTGGGAACGGTACAGGCGGCCCTGAATGGTGGCGACTCGCTGCGCACTAGGCTGCGAGGGTGGACGTCGACGCGTTCCTGCTGACCCATCGCGGCACCTGGGACCGGCTCGACCAGTTGATCAAGAAGCGCCGTTCGCTGACCGGGGCCGAGATCGATGAACTCGTCGAGCTCTACCAGCGCGTGTCCACCCACCTGTCGATCCTGCGATCGGTGTCGTCGGACTCGCTGGTCATCGGTCGGCTCTCAGGTCTGGTCGCGCGGGCGCGCTCAGCGGTCACCGGCGCGCACGCCCCGTTGACCAGTACGTTCGTTCGCTTCTGGGCGGTGTCCTTTCCGGTGGTCGCCTACCGTGCCTGGCGTTGGTGGCTGGCAACGGCGGTGGCCTTTTTCGCCGTTGTCGTGATCATGGCGTTCTGGGTCGCCGGTACTCCCGAAGTGCAGTCGGCCATCGGTACGCCGGCCGACATCAACGAATTGGTGAACCACGACGTCGAGTCCTATTACAGCGAGCATCCCGCGGCGGCGTTCGCCCTGGAGGTGTGGGTGAACAACTCGTGGGTGGCCGCCAAGTGCATTGCGATGTCCGTCGTGCTGGGAATGCCGATACCGTTCGTGCTTTTCGAAAACGCAGCCAATGTGGGCGTGATCGCCGGTCTGATGTTCCAGGCGGGCAAGGGCGGCTTACTGCTGGGTCTGCTATTACCTCATGGGCTTCTTGAACTGACGGCGGTCTTCCTCGCGGGCGCAGTCGGAATGCGGCTGGGATGGTCGGTGATTTCGCCCGGCGATCGGCCGCGGGGACAGGTGTTGGCCGAAGAGGGTCGTGGCGTTGTGTCGGTGGCCGTCGGGTTGGTGGGGGTGCTGCTGGTCTCCGGGCTGATCGAAGCGATGGTGACGCCGTCGCCGTTGCCGACGTTCGCCCGGATCGGTATCGGCGCCCTCGCCGAGGCTGCGTTCCTGTCCTACATCATCTACTTCGGCCGGCGCGCCGTGGCCGCCGGCGAGACTGGGGACATCGAGGACGCGCCCGACTTCGTGCCCACCGGTTGAACCCGGGCCGATTGTGAATCCCACGGCGGGACACGCCGTCAAGGCGTCGCAGGATTCACACCGGCCGGTTAGTGAGTGGGCTCTAGAGTTGGCCGGAAGCTTTCATCGCCAGATAGCGGTCGGCAAGGCCGGGCGCGATTTCGGTGGGTGGCGCGTCGACCACTTCCACCCCGCCGCGGCGCAGTCGGGATGCGATTGCACGCCGCTCATTGCGGGCTCTTTCGGCCGCCGCCGCGTCGTACACCGCCGCAGCATCAGAACGTCCGGCGGCCAGTTGTTCGACGCGGGGGTCGGCGACCGCGGCAACCAGCACATGGTGCTTGGCCGACAACTGCGGAAGCATCGGCAGCAAACCCTCGTCGAGGGCCGTCGCGTTCAGGTCGGTCAAGAGCACCACCAGCGATCGCCGACGAGTGCGCCGCAGAATGGTGGCAATCATTGCCCGCCAATCGGATTCGATGAGTGCCGGCTGTAGCGGAGCCATCGCGTTCACCAGTTGTGCGAGCAGTTCGGTGCGCGACGCGCCGAACACCGCGGCGCGGCTCACTCGATCGTGGGCGAGGAAGTCGACGTGGTCACCCGCGCGCGAAGCAAGCGCCGCCAACAGCAGAGCCGCGTCCATTGCCCAATCCAGCCGGGGCCAGCCTGCGGGGTCAGCCGCCGTCGGGTCGACACCGACCCGTCCCGCAGCCGTGCGCCCCGTGTCGAGCACGATCACCACGCGCCTGTCCCGTTCGGGTCGCCAGGTGCGGACCATCACATCGGTGCGCCGCGCGCTTGCCCGCCAGTCGATCGAGCGAACGTCGTCGCCGGCGACATACTCACGCAGTGAGTCGAACTCGGTGCCCTGTCCGCGGATCAGGGTGGGCAGCAGTCCGTCGATCTCGCGTAGCTTGGCCAACCGCGACGGCAGATGCTTGCGCGACAGGAATGGTGGCAGCACCCGGACCTGGCCCGGTACAGACTGCGAACTTTGCCGCCCCGCCATCCCCAATGGGCCGATCGACCGCGCCGTGATCACCGCCGCGCGCTGGTCGCCGCGTCGAACCGGGCGCAGCTTGGTGTCAACATGCTGGCGCTGGCCGGCGGCGATAACCAGCCGGTGGGTGCGCGGCTCGGCGCGTGCACTGGGTGGCCATGCGTCGCGGACTTGGCCGTGGAAGCGGCGCCGTCCGTCGTTGTGGATGAGCAGACCCGCCTCGACCGGCTGTCCGAGCCTGGCCGAACTGTCCGGTGACCGGCTGAAGCGTAGGCGGCGGGTACTGGCCGCCAGCCCCACATCGATGGCCACCAAGCCCGTCAGCACCAGCAGAAGTATCCCGAAAGCCGTTGCCGGCCAAGGAGCTACCGCGATCGGCAGTACGCAGATCAGCGCAAGCAGTCCGGTGCGTCCACTCAGGATCATCGGCGCCTCTCAATCCCCTCGCTTCGCTCGGCACTATCGCCGCCGTAGACCACTAGCGCGGCACCGGGACCGAGGCCAGTATTCCGTCCAGGACGCCATCGGGTGTGGCGCCCTCGAGCTCGGCCTCCGGGCGCAGCATGATGCGGTGCCGCAGCGTCGGGCGGGCCATCGCCTTGATGTCGTCGGGAGTCACATAGTTTCGTCCCGATAACCAGGCCCAGGATCGGGCGGTGCCCAGCAGCGCGGTTGCGCCACGCGGCGACACCCCAAGCTGCAGGGCGGGGGAGTAGCGGGTCGCGCCGACGATGTCGACGATGTAACCGAGCACCTCGTCGCCGATCAGCACCTGACGCACCGCCTCGCGCGCGGCTGCCAGCTCGGACGGCCCGGCCACCGGGTTGATCGCCGACAGGTCGCGCGGATCGAAACCATGGGCGTGTCGGCCGAGGATGGCGATCTCGGCGTCACGCGGCGGCAGTGTCACGTTCAGTTTGAGCAGGAAACGGTCGAGTTGGGCCTCAGGCAGCTGATAGGTGCCCTCGTACTCGATCGGGTTCTGGGTTGCGGCGACGATGAACGGGTCGGGCAGCGGTCGGGGTTCGCCGTCGATGGTGACCTGACGCTCCTCCATCGCCTCGAGCAGCGCGGCTTGTGTCTTGGGTGGCGTCCGGTTGATCTCGTCGGCCAGCAGAAGATTGGTGAAGACCGGGCCCGGCCGGAAGGCGAACTCCGCGGTGTGGGTGTCGTACACAAGCGAGCCGGTGACGTCACCGGGCATCAGGTCCGGGGTGAACTGCACCCGCTTGAACTCGAGCTGCAAGGCAGCCGCCAGCGCGCGGATCATTAGCGTCTTCGCCACTCCGGGAACACCTTCCAGGAGCACATGCCCGCGGCACAGCAGTGCGATCACCAGCCCGCTGATCACCCCTTCCTGTCCGACGACAGCCTTGGCGATCTCGGAGCGTAACCCCAGCAACGCTTCACGGGCGGCGTCTGCGACCGGGGACTGTTCGGTGGAAGGGGATTGTGTCACGAGTGAGTGACCTGCCTTTCGATGTCGTCGAGCGCACGGGCGAGGTTGAGGAGGTCGGTGTCATTGGCCGGAGGGGGTCCGAACAAGTGGTATTGAACAAAATCCGGGTCGGCCCCGCTGCGCCCGGCCACGGTCGTCACCACCGCGGGCGGCGCCGCGTTGGGACCCAGGCCCAGCCGGGGCACCAGCCGCTGCAGCGTCGCCGTACGCAATGCCTGCGCGGCGCGGTCGCGGGCTCGCCGGGATCGGTAGAGGCGGCCGCGGCCTTCGACCGTCTCCGATGCGCGGACCACGACGGGTAGTTCTTCGGCCACCAGCGGACCCACCCGCCGGCCTTTCCAGAGCGCCACCAGGATTACGGCCAGCCACAACTGCCAGACGATCCATGTCACGTTCTCCGGGATCAGGTCGAGAATGGATCCCGGTGCGGTGGTGTGTCCCTCAACATGTTGGGGCGCGTACCAGATGACTCGGGGGCGGGAGCCCGCAAGGTTCATGGCCAATGCGGCGTTGCCCTCTTCCAACAGGCCGTCGTTGGTCATGAAGTGGCTGGCGCCGACCACCGTGACGGTTCGGCCGGCGTCGCGGTAGCTGACCAGAGCCCCGCCGTAGCAACTGACCAGGTCCAGATCGCCCTTGGCCCGGTATGCGTCGCTCGGTCCGAGATTGACCGATCCGGCCCGATTAGCTTCCCGCAGCGGACAATTCGGCTCGTTGTTGAACTCGCTGGCCGTCCCGACCCGCAACTTCGGCGTCAGTACCGTGCGTGCACGTGACGTCGGATCGACCAGCAGGAGGTCGCCGGGGGCGTCGGCCAGTCGCCCGAGCAGAGCGTTGTCGGTCAAATATTGCGTCTGCGCCACCAACACCAGGGTGGCGGGGCGTGCTGTGCGTTCGACATCAGCGACGCTGCTGGCGACGACCACCTCGACGCCGCCCTCGCGCAGCAGGGTCACCAGCGCATGGGCGCCCGACGGACTGGTGGCTTCGGGGTCCATCGTGCCGCCCGGCCGCGGGGCCGTCAGATATGTGGTGATCGAGGCGACGATGGCGAGTGCCGCCAGGGTGAGTAGAACTCCGCGCCACGGGCGCCGCTGGTGCAGGGGGCCGGTTGCCGAAAGTGTGGGGGTCACCGGACTTGTGCCCATGAGTTTTGTGCCGCAGGTTGTGCGACGGTCGATGAAGTCGACGAACGCGACCGTAGATGATCATCGAGGTCGACGATCATTTGGTAAGCGGCTTGGGTGCCGGGACGCTCGCCGTAGGTGACATCGTTGAATGCCGTTGCCGCCTGCGACA
>JAVROG010000482.1:0-22247 GCA_032162865.1 Mycobacterium sp.
CGCTGAACCCACCACGATGCCGAGGTGTCCAACCGGCAGTGAGACCTCGTAGACGTCGGCACGAGGGGCCGCGCGGCGGATCGCGCGGACCGCCTCGGGCTGTCCGATCTTGTCGTTCTCGCCGACACAGCACAGCACGGGTCGGTCGATGTCGGCGAGGGTCAACGGTCGCCCGTCGATCACCATTCCGCCCGACAGCATCCGGTTCTGCGCGATGAACTGCCGCAGTGCGTCGGCGAGCGCGGGAGCCGGCCAGGCGATCCAACCTTCAGACTCGATGAAGCGCCGCTGACGCTCGTTGGGCAGCAACGCTTCTCGATCGTGCAGTTGCCGCAGGAACTGCACTCGTGACCGCACATTCTTCACCGGATCGAGCAGCCGGAAGCCTTCGCGGGTAGCCCATCCGGGCAATCCGGTGCGGTCGAGTAACGCGGCGACCGCGTCCGCGGCGAATTCCATCACCGGTTCGGGCAACGAGAATATCGACACCGACTTGGTATCCACCGGGCTGCCGAAAGAGATGACGCTTGCCAGTCCGGCACCGCGGCGGTACGCGGCGACCGAGTAGGAGAACACGCCGCCCTGGCTGTAGCCGCCGAGGTGGACGTCTCTGCCGGTCAGCTCGCGGACCCGGTCGACGATCTCGCTAGTAGCAACGATGTGATCGGCGAGCGTCCGCTGCAGCCCGCCCTCCTCCTGTTCGGGTGCGCCGAAGTCGACCACCCACGGGTCGATGCCGTGCTCATGCAACACGCTCACTGCCGACGACGTAGAGGACACGTCGTAGACATCGGCCACGAACATCATTGGCGGGACGAGAATTACCGCCGGCCGTCCGGAGCGATCACTATCCGGGAAATACCGGCGCAGCCGGTACATCGGCTCCTTTGCCACCACCTCGAACGGCGAGCCTTTCTCGCCCGTCTCGAACCCGCCGTGCATGAGCAGCTGCGCAGCGTTCATTGCCACCGCGCCGAGTTGATCGGTCCGGTTGGCCAATCCGACCCGTCCCATGAGTGCTGTGACCCGATTCGAGATGTCCACGTCGATCCGTTCTCGTAAAACTAGTCAGAACTGACTATATTGTTCCCTAGTTAAGCAGGGTCCAAGCGTCCGGTCAATAGCGACGACAGATGGGTGACGCGGCCATAAGGAGACGCAGCCAGCGGGTCTTGCCCCTTTCGGGTTACGAAGAATGTTCTCCTGCAACGCAATCAGCTGTTAACCAAGCCGCTGCACACCGGGAAGATTGCGCGCACATCTCCTTCCGTTGACCTGCAGTCGCTTTGCTGCTAACTTAAAACCAGTCACTGATGACTAGTTTGGTAATGAGACGCGACATCGCTGTCGCCACGGAAGGATCGGCCCGCAGTGGATATCGTTGATCGAGTTGCAGTCGTGACCGGCGCCGGGTCGGGTTTGGGCCGAGCCACCGCCCTCGCCCTGGCGAAAGCGGGAGCGCGGGTGGCGGTCTTGGACCGGAACGCAGGGGCTGCGCGATCGGTTGCCGAAGAGGCCGGCGCACCAGCCGTCTCGGTGACGGTGGATGTGGGTGATCGTACCTCAGTCGCCGCAGCAGTCGCCGAAGTCTCCGGGATATTCGGGCAGATCGACGTTTGCGTCAACGCTGCAGGAATCCCCAACCCCGGCAAGGTGTTTGGCAAGAACGGCCCGCTCGACATCGAGCAGTTTCAGCGGGTCATCGATGTGAACCTGGTGGGCGCCTTCGACGTCATGCGCCAATGCGTCGAACTGATGACCCGAAACATTGACGACAGCCTTGACGGTGAACGCGGAGTGATCATCAACGTCTCCTCGGGTGCCGCGTTCGAGGGACAGAAGGGCCAGGCGGCCTACAGCGCAAGCAAGGCCGGCCTGATCGGTTTGATGCTTCCTGCGGCCCGCGACCTGGCTCAGTACGGCATTCGCGTAGTGACTATCGCGCCCGGTCTGTTCGACACCGGCATCTTCGCCGACGTCGACCCCAAGGTGGTTCAAGCCCTCAGCTCGGCCGCGCTCAACCCGTCGCGACTGGGCGACCCCAGCGAGTTCGCCTCCCTGGTCATGCACATCATCGAAAACAGGTACCTCAACGCGACGACACTGTCGATCGACGCCGGTGCCCGGCTACCCAATGTTTAAGCGCGACTTCCGCATCGAAGAGGAAATCATGAATGAGCCACACGGAATCTCCTACTCCGCGTTGATCGTTGAAGCCTTGACCCGGCACCCCAATCGCACGGCGTTCATCCAGGGAGATACCCGCGTTTCCTACGCCGAGGCGGCCGATACGGCAAGTCGCATCCGTCGCGTGCTGGCAGACAGGGGCAGTGCGAAGGGCAGCTGCGTTGGCGCGCTCAGCGTCAACTCTCCGGATGTCTGGTTGGTCCAGGCCGCGATCTGCCTGACCGGAGCGATGTATACCGGGCTGCACCCACTGGGATCAGTCGACGACCACGTCGAGCTGTGTCGCGACGCCGAGATCGACATCTTGGTTGTCCATCCCAAGTTCGCGGAAATCGGCGCTGCGATCGTCGCGCGGGCCGAAAACGTCAAGCATCTGCTCACGTTGGGACCGGCGGACGTCGGCGAGGATCTGCTGGCGTTGTGCCGCCAGGTGGAACCGGAACCGCTCACCCGCGGTGGTGCCGACGAAGAAGACATCGCCTGGCTGCAGTACACCGGAGGCACCACCGGGCGGCCCAAGGCCGCGATGATCTCTCACCGCGCGATGGTTCAAGAGGTGTTTTCGCTCACCGCCTCTTGGCGACTGCCGCTGGACCCGCGGACCCTGATCGCCACTCCGATCACCCACGCCGGTGTCCTCCCGGTCCTGCCCACGCTGCTGCGTGGCGGCACCGTCGTTCTTCAGGCCGGCTTCAACGCCGAGGAGTGGCTTGCCGCAGTCCAAGCCCATCGCATCAACTATGTGTTCACGATCCCTACCCTGCTGTACGCGTTGCTTGATCACGGCGGTCTCGACCGGTTCGATTTGAGCTCGTTGGAGACGGTGGTCTACGGTGCCTCGCCGATGTCGCCCGCGCGCATCGACGAAGCGGAACAGGCGTTCGGGCCGACCCTGCTGCAGGGCTACGGCCAGACCGAGTGCGTCGGCATGGCCACCAGTTTGCTTCCCTCCGAACATGATTCGGCGAACCGAACCTCCTGTGGTCGCGCAGTCGCCGGGGCCCTCGTGGAGGTCCTCGACGAGGACGGGCAGCCCGTGCCTGACGGAACGGTCGGCGAACTCTGTGTGCGGTCACGTGCGGTGATGTCCGGGTACTGGAAGCGGCCGGCGGAAACCGCTGAGGTGCTACGCAACGGCTGGCTTCGCACCGGGGACATGGCTTTTCGCAGTGACGCCGGCTTCTTTCACATCGTGGACCGCAAGAAGGACATGGTGATCTCCGGAGGCTTCAACGTCTATCCGCGCGAGATCGAAGACGTGCTGGCCGACGATCCCTCGGTGTCGATGGCGGCCGTGATCGGTGTGCCCGATCCGAAGTGGGGTGAGGCAGTGAAGGCCTTTGTGGTGGCCCGGCCGGGCGCCGCGCCGGACACCGCCGCGTTGATGGCGAGCGTCCGAGCCCGAAAAGGCCCGCACTACGCCCCGAAATCAATCGAAGTGGTCGACGAGCTGCCCATGACAAAGGTCGGAAAGATCGACAAGAAGGTGCTTCGCGCCACCTATTGGGCGGGCCTCGAGCGGGCGGTCAACTAAGATGACCGACACCGCCCTATCGCCCACGCTCGCGAAACACCGCACCGGAGCCGCCGTTTGGCTACGGCTGCAACGTCCGGCGGCGATGAACGCCATCAGCCCCGACCTACTGGACGAACTCAACGTCGTGCTGGATGAGATCGAATCCGACGATTCCATCCGGGTGGTGATTGTGACCGGTACCGGCCGGGCATTTTGCGCGGGCGCCGACCTGAAGGCCCTCGGCAATGCTGCTGGCGAGGTCGATCCGAACAAGGTCGTCGAATTCGTCGCCTACGCCGGTCGGACCATCGAACGCCTTGCCGCACTGGGACAACCGGTGATCGCGGGGGTCAACGGATTGGCCCTGGCCGGTGGGCTTGAACTGCTGTTAGCGAGCGACATCGTGGTGGCCTCGACCACAGCGCGCATCGGTGACGCGCACGCGAACTACGGAGTGATTCCCGGCGCCGGTGGCTCGGCGCGGCTGGCGCGGGCCGTGGGCACGCAGATGGCGAAATACCTTGCCTTTACCGGTGATCACTTTCCGCCGTCGTCGCCGGTGCTTGCGGGACTGGTCAGCGAGATCGTTGACCCGGACAATCTCGACACCCGACTGGCCGAACTCGCCGCCAGCCTGGCCGACAAGAGCCCACTGGGGCTGCGTCGGATGAAGCGCCTGATCAGCGACGCACCCGATCAGTCTCTTTCCGACGCACTCGCTGCCGAGCAGCACGCCCTTGGCGAGCAATGCCGCTCGGAAGATTTTGCCGAAGGAATCGCGGCGTTCGCCGCCCGACGCACCCCCGTTTACCCGGGTCGATAGGAGAATCAGCCATGAATACGACCGATACGAGCGCGCCTTTCACCCTCAGCGAGGACCACCTCGCCTTCCAGCAATCGGTCCGGACGCTGGCCCGATCACGCTACGCCGACTCGTTGCTTGACCGGTCGCAGAGCGAGAAGTTCCCGACTGCCGAGTTTGGTGAGCTGGGCGCCGCGGGGCTGCTCGGACTTGTGATCAGCGAATCGGCCGGCGGCCAGGGCGGCGACGCGCTGGCAGTGGGCATCGCTGTCGAGGAACTTGCCTATGCCGACCCCGTGATCGGCTACCTGGCGTTCGCGGCAAATATCAGCAATGCCCTGCTCGCCGCACACGGCGGTGAGGAAGTACGCGAGCGGTGGGTCACCCGCGGTATCGCCGGCGAGGCCGTCATCTGCCTCGCGCTGACCGAGCCGGGGGCCGGGTCCGACGCGGCGAATCTCTCCACCCGGGCCACCCGGGTGGAGGGCGGCTGGCGGATCTCGGGCGAGAAGACCTCGATCACCCAGGCGGTGCACGCCGATGTCGCGATCGTGATCGCACAAACCGAACCCGGGTCGGGCGGCAAGGGCATCGGAATGTTCCTCGTCAACATGGACGATCCCGCAATCACCACCCAGGCCATTCGTGATCCCGGCTTGAAACCACTGGGGCGCGGCTCGATCTTCCTCGACGGCGTCTTCGTGCCCGACAGCCACGTACTCGGCGAGATCGGGCGCGGATTCGCGATGGTGATGCACGAATTCGATTTGAGCAGAACACTGATCGCGCTGATGAACGTCGGCACCGCACAACGCGCTCTCGACATGGCAATCGAATATTCCAAGCAGCGTGAGACATTCGGCCGTCCACTGGCCGCCAACCAAGGTGTGTCGTTCGTGATCGCCGAACACAGCACCTACGTTTCGGCGGTACGGGCGCTGGGCTATCACGCCATCGGACTTCGGATGGCGGGGCGGCCCCACACCAGTGAAGCCGCGATGCTCAAGTGGTGGGGTCCGCTGGTCGCGCACAACGCGATCCGCGACTGCGTCGTGTTGCACGGGCAGGTCGGCTGGTCCGAGGAGTTGCCCCTGCAGTCAATGTTGCGAGACGTCTCGGGCTGCATGATCGGCGACGGCACACCTCAAATTCAAAAGCTCGTGATTGCACGTGAGCTCATCGGCAGGGAGGTGCTGGCACGATGACCGACCACGCAACGCTGCGCACCGTGGTGGTGGCCGGGGTCGGAATGACCGCATTCGGCAAATTCCTCGACCGCAGCATCAAATCGCTGGTCGCCGAATCGGTTCAGGATGCGATCAAAGACTCGGGGATGGGCGACTCGGACAAGGGCATCGAGACGATCTACTACGCGAACACCGCGTCCGGGATTCTGCAGGGTCAGCACTCGGTGCGCGGGCAGCACGCCATGCGTGAGGCGGGCCTCAACGGCATTCCACTGATCAACATCGAAAATGCCTGCGCCTCAGGGTCGACGGCACTCAATCAGGCTTGGCTCGCTGTCGCGTCGGGCTATGTCGATGTTGCGCTGGCGGTGGGTGCCGAGAAGCTGTATCACCCCGACAAGCGGCTCACCTTCGCCGCGATGGGCAGCGCCCTGGATCAGGACCGGCTCACCGAGATCTTCGCCGAGATCGGCGCTAACGGTGGGGACCAGTCGGTCTTCATGGATGTCTACGCGAAAATGGCCACCGACTACATGGACCGCACCGGGGCAACCCAGGAAGATTTCGCTCGAGTCGCGGTCAAGAACCACGACCACGGCGCGCTGAATCCCAAGGCGCAGTATCGGACCCGTTTCACCCTCGAGGAGGTGCTGGCAGCCCGCAAGATCTCCGGTCCGCTGACCCTGCCGATGTGTTCACCCATCGGCGACGGTTCTGCTGCCGTCATCGTGACAACCCCGGATATCGCTGCGCGTTGGGGTGCTGAGCCAATCACCGTGCTGGCCACCATGACCGGCGCGTCGAAGCCCGGTGTCGGTGGGCAGCTGGTTCCCGGCGTGGCCAAGCGCGCCTTCGACTGGGCCGGCATCGACCCAGCGGAAGTGGACCTGCTCGAATGCCACGACGCCACCTCACCGGCCGAGTTGATCGTGCTTGAAGAACTCGGGCTGGCCAGCCCCGGCGGGGCCGTGGACATGATCCGCAAGGGCGACACCAGCATTGGGGGCAAGTTACCGGTCAACCCCAGCGGTGGCCTGGAAAGCAAAGGACACCCGATCGGAGCCAGCGGTCTCGCGCAGATCGTCGAGCTCGCCGAGCAACTCCGCGGCCGCTGTGGCGAGCGTCAGGTCGGCGGCGCACGGATCGCCGTGGCAGAAAATGCCGGCGGCTACATGGGACCCGACGCGGCAGTGGCCAGCGTAACCATCCTCGGCGCTCCGTCCAGATGAACGGGCACCAGGGCAGCGTCGCTCTGCGCCTGGCTAACCCGGTGTTCCGTGGGGTCTGTCAATCGGCGCTTCGTCGATACCACGATGACCTCGACGGAATGCGCAAGTTTCTCGACCGTGCCGGCGCGGCATCGAGCCTCCTCGCCCCGCCCGCATCGGGATGCCGAATCGCCGATGGCGAGTTAGCCGGCCTGACCACCGTCGAATTCCAACCGGCTCGCGCACACCATGGGCGCACTCTCTTGTACCTCCATGGCGGTGGATTCCTGATGTACACGCGCAGCGCGTATCCCGGATTCCTTTCGCGGCTGGCGAATGACCTGCAGACCCGGGTGGTCGTTCCGGCGTATCGGTTGGCTCCCGAGCACCCGTTTCCGGCGGCCATCGACGATTGTCTGCGTGCCTATCAGGCATTGCTTGACGCCGGACAGGAGCCCGGTCGGTTGATGATCGCCGGAGAGTCGGCCGGCGCCAACGCTGCCCTCGTCACGTTGCAGCGAGCCCGCGACGGCAACCTGCCGATGCCTGCGGGCGCGATCCTGCTCAGCGGCGGCTTCGACTTCTCCTGGGCCAGCCCGTCGATCAGCATCAACGCCTGCCGCGACACCGCGGTGGGGGCGCGTGGGCTGGCATTCCTGCAACGTTGGTACCAACCCGATGTCGATGCCACCGACCCCCTGCTTTCCCCGCTGTTCGGTGACTTCACCGGCCTGCCACCGCTGCTGTTCCAGACCGGGGACACCGAGGTGTTGCGTGATGATTCGGTGCGGGCAGGCGAGCGTGCGCGAGCGGCCGGGGTATCGGTACGGCTCGAGGTCTTTCCGCTGGTGCCGCACGCCTGGCATCAGCTCGCGACGTGGCTTCCCGAGACCCGCGAAGCGCTACGGCAAATCGGCCAGTTCGCCAACGCCATCCACCAATCGAGGAGCGTCTCGTGAGTATCGATCAACTGTCGCCGCCGGACACCGAAGTAGTCGACGTGCGCAACCCCGCAACGGGCGAGCTGGTCGGAAGCGTCGCGCTGAAGTCCGCCGAGGCGGTCGCCTCAGTCGTGGACCAACTGCGCACGCATCAGACGTCCTGGGAGGCGCTGGGACCCGACGGCCGCGCGAAGTGGTTGGGAAAGCTCCGGAACTGGCTGCTGGACAACGAATCCGGATTGATCGACATCCTGGCAGCCGAGACTGGTAAGCCCCGTGCCGAAGCCAGATTCGAAGTCATGGTGACCTGCGATGCGATCAACTACTACGCCGACCGGGCCCGAAAGTATCTCGCCGAAAAGAAGTTCCGGCCACACGGTCCACTCACCGCCAGCAAGAAACTCACCAGGGTGTACCGCCCGTACCCGGTCGTCGGAGTGATCACGCCCTGGAACTTCCCGCTACTCATCCCCGGTGTCGACGCCGTAGCGGCGCTGCTGGCCGGGGCGGCCGTCGTCATCAAACCTTCGGACGTCACCCCACTGTCCGCGCGGGAACTCGCCCGCGGCTGGGCAGAGATCGGTGCACCTCCCGTTCTCGCGTGTGTCACCGGTCGGGGCGAAACGGGCGCAGCGGTGGTGGATTCCGTGGACATGGTGCAGTTCACCGGTTCCACCAGGACCGGACGGGCCATTGCCGCACGGGCCGGCGAAAGATTGATTCCGTGCGGCGTCGAACTCGGTGGCAAGGACCCGGCCATCGTACTGGCCGACGCCGATCTCTCGCGCGCCGCCAACGGCATCGCCTGGGGGGCGCTGTTCAACGCCGGTCAGGCGTGCATCTCGGTGGAGCGGGTATACGTCGAGGCGCCGGTCTATGACCGGTTTGTCGCACTGCTCACCGAGCGGGTGCTGTCGATCAGACAGGGCGCCGACAACGGTTCGTACTCAGCGGATGTCGGCACTTTGGTCACCGAGCAGCAAGCCGAGATCGTGCGGAGCCACGTCCAGGGCGCCGTCGAAAACGGGGCCACGGTCGCGACCGGCGGACAGACGGCCGGGAGATTCTTCGAACCGACGATTCTTCTCGACGTCGATCATTCGATGGCCTGCATGCGCGACGAGACCTTCGGTCCGACGATCCCGGTAATGAAGGTCGCCGACGAAGAAGAGGCGATCCGGTTGGCGAACGACTCCCAGTACGGGCTGTCGGCAACGGTGTGGACCAAGGACATTGATCGCGGACGTCACATTGCGCAGCGACTCGAAGTCGGCGCCGTCAACATCAACGACGCCTTCTCGAACCTGTTCTGTTTCCCCTTGCCACAGGGCGGCTGGAAAAGTTCCGGCCTCGGCTCTCGACTGGGCGGCCCGCAGGGTCTTCGGAAGTACTGCCGTCAGCAGGCCATCACCACGCCACGCGTGCCGAGGATGGAGAACCAATTGCTTTGGTATCCATACTCGCATCGACGAGGCAGCTTCGTTGCCGCGTTGCTGCGCCTGTTCGTGGCCCGCGACGTCCGGCGGCGATTACTGCGCGCCAGGCGAAACCACGGTCACACGTCGCTTATCTCCGGGCCGAAGTAGAGGTCGGGCATCCGCCGCCACGTTTCGAGCAGACGCTTCTCCTCCGCGCTGCTATGGAATGGTTTGCTGGCCGCAGCTCCCAGCATCGAATTGATCACCACCATGCAGAATTCGGGGAATCTTTGGTGCCCGGCCCGCTTCTCGCCCAGCAGCGCCCGGCACAGGTCTACGTTCGCGCGCGCTAACTCGCGCTCCAGGGGCTTCATGTATTCGCGCATGTCGGGATCGTGTCGGGCCGCAATGAGCAACTCCAGTGATGCTCCACCCAAAGGGCCCCCAACGACCTGCCAGAGCAGCGAAGCCCAGTCCTCGCCGCCGAGCGCCCCAGTTGCACGCAGTCGAGCCTCGCCGACCTTCGTGGCATACAAGTGGCGTGCCGCCGCACTGATGAGCTCGCCCCGGGATCCGAAGTAATGCAACAAGACCCCGCGCGAGACGCCGGCTTGCTTCTGCACCTCCAGCGTCGTGGTGGCCGCGTAGCCCCGCTCGATCAGGATCGAAACCGTGGCGTCTAACAGCTTCCGTTCCGCGGCCTGACGACGTTCGCGCTGACTAATCCGGACAGGCTGGGCAGCAGTCGAACTCCTTGCAGCCAAGGCGAACTCCTCAAGTTGTGGCACCAAAGACATCTGCAATACTAGTCACTATTGACTGGTATTGAAAGGGAGGCTCGGCCAAACTGCAATGCGCCGCTAGCCGGGAAATACCAGCACCGGCACCGGACTGTGCCGAATGATCTTCCCGCTGCGCGCCCCGAGGAACACCCGCCGGATGTCCCCCCGCGGCGAGGTACCCAGCGCCAGGATCTCGCCGTTGATCCAATCCGTCTTGTCCAGTGCTTCCATCCAGTTGCGCCCGGTAACCACTTGCAGCACAGCGTCTTTGTCAACGACTCCGTCGGTCCGCAGACCTTCCAGGATTTCTCGCGCCTGCACCGCCCACGCGTCCAGCACCGTGTCTTCGGCGTTGAGCCCCACCTCGGGTGGATACATGGTCCGGCCCCGGACGGCGAAGGTGACGACCCGCAGCTGCACGTCGTACCGGTCGGCGTATTCCGCGCAGCGCCGCACCACATCAACCGACTGCGAGGTAGCGGCGTAGGCACAGCTGATCCGCGTCAAACCGCCGGTGGCCGAGTGGTATCCGGGTGAGCTGATCGCTATCGGCACAGACGAGGAGTGCAGCAGCCAGTCGGCGGTGCTGCCGACGATAACCTGGGTGCGCCCACCGCTCGGCAAGGACCCCAGCACCAGAATTCTGCCGCCGACCTCCTCGACCATTTCGATCAAGCCGCCCGACACCGATCGGTGCGCGCGGTGGCAGAAGTTGATCTCGAGGCCCTCGGCCAACGGAAACAGGTGACGCTTGGCCTCTTTCGCCGATTCCTCCGCTAGATTTTCCGCCCAGTCCTCGTATTCGGCGTCAACGCGGGCCAGTGACGGGGTCAGCCAGGGGCGCGGCACGACGGTGGCAACCGTGAGTGAAGTCTTCAGTGTTCGGGCGGCACCGATGGCCAGATACAGGCCCGACAGCCCGACTTTGCCGGCACGATAGCCCACGACAACGGTCACATCGGGGCCTCATTGAGCGCGCTACGGTGACGACCCCACAACAGGTAGTAGATCAGCGCCACCGTGATCCAGCCGCTGAACGCCAGCCAGGTGTACCAGTGCAGACTGAGCAGGATGTACCCGCACGCCAACACCGAAAGCGCCGGTGTCACAGGGTAACCCGGCACTCGGAAGGCGCGCTCCAGATCGGGTTCACGCACCCGCAGGATAATCACGCCGACCGACACCACGATGAAAGCGGTCAGCGTCCCGATCGACACCATGTCCGCGAGGCTGTCCAACGGCACCAACGCGGCAAACAGGGACGCCGCAATGGCGACGATCACCGTGTTATTCACCGGGGTCATGGTCCGCGGATTCACCGCCGCGAACCAGGCGGGCAGCAGCCCGTCGCGACCCATCGCGAACAGGATGCGGGTCATGCCGTACAGGGTGACCAGCGTGACCGTGAAGATCGAGATCACCGCGCCGGCCGCCAAGATCGTGCTGGCCCACCTGCTGTGCGTGACGTTGTCGAGGATGGTCGCCAGTCCGGCATTTTCCTGAGTGGCGAAGTTCTGCCACGGCTGGGTGCCCAGCGCCGCCATCGCGACGAGCACGTACACGCCGGTGACGATCACCAGAGCGTAGACCAGCGCCCGCGGCATGGTCGTCTGCGGATCCTTCACCTCGTCGCCTGCGGTCGACACCGCGTCCAGGCCGATATAGGAGAAGAAGATCGTGCCCGCCGCCGACCCGATGCCGGCGACACCGAAGGGAGCGAAGTCCTTGAGGTTATCGGTGTCGAAGGCGGTGAACGCGATGACGACGAACATGGCGAGCACGCCGAGTTTGATCAGCACCATGATCGTGTTGACCTTCGCCGATTCACTGGCGCCGCGGATCAGCAGCAGCGCGCACATCGCGATCAGAAAGACCGCCGGAAGATTCACCCAACCGCCCGGCGCCTTGTCCCACGGCGCCGCCGACAACGCGCGCGGCAACTCGAATCCGAACAGGTTGTGCAGCAACTTGTTCAGATAGCCGCTCCAGCCGACCGCCACCGCCGCGGTGGCCACCCCGTACTCCAACAGCAGACAGGCCGCCACGACGATCGCGACGGCCTCGCCCAGGGTGGTGTAGGCGTATGAGTACGACGAACCCGAAACCGGTACAGCCGAGGCTAATTCGGCGTAGCAAAGGGCAGCGAGCCCGGCGGCTATGCCGGCGATGATGAATGAAACGATCACGCCGGGACCGGCTTCGGGCACCGCCTCGGACAACACGAAGAAGATCCCGGTGCCGATCGTGGATCCGACGCCGAACATGGTCAGCTGGAAGGTGCCGATACTGCGCTTGAGACCCGATGCGGCACCTTGCGCGACGGGAGCACCGCCGACCGGACGTCGCCGCAGCATCTGCTCTTTGAGGCTGATCGATGTGCCCGGCAACTGCGCCTCCCGTCGGTGGGTCAGCTAAGTATGGGCCTCCCGCAGCGCGGCAGCGACCTGGATGACTAACCAATCGACCTCCGCGGCCGTGATCACCAGCGGCGGAGCGAACCGCAACGTCTGATCGTGGGTGTCCTTGACCAGCACGCCACGGTCGACCAGCCGCAGGCTGATCTCCTTCGCGGTAGCCAGCGCGGGGTCGATGTCGACACCGGCCCACAGGCCCAGCCCGCGCACCCGGACCACACCATGGCCGACCAGCGCACCCAACCCCTCGTGCAGGTGCGCCCCCAACGCGGCGGAGCGGGACTGGAATTCCCCTCGTTCCAGCATGCCCACCACCGTGGTGCCAATCGCGGCGGCCAGCGGGTTGCCACCGAATGTCGAGCCGTGTTCACCGGGATGCAGCACCCCCAGAATGTCGCGGTCGGCGACCACCGCCGACAACGGAACCACTCCGCCGCCCAGCGCCTTGCCGAGCAGGTAGACGTCCGGCACCACGCCCCATCGGTCGCAGGCGAACGTGTAGCCCGTGCGGGCCAACCCCGATTGAATCTCGTCGGCGACCATCAGCACGTTGCGCTCGCTGCACAGCGCTCGGACGGCGGGCAGGTAGTCGTCCGGCGGCACGACGATGCCCGCCTCACCCTGGATCGGCTCGAGCAGCACCGCGACGGTGTCGTCGTCGATCGTTTGAGCCAGCGCGCCAGCGTCACCGAACGGCACCGACCGGAATCCCGGGGTGAACGGACCGAACCCGCCGCGCGCCACCGGGTCGGACGAGAAGCTGACGATGCTGATCGTGCGGCCGTGAAAGTTGTTATCCGCCACGATGATATTGGCCCGATCCGCAGGGATTCCCTTCACGTCGGCGCCCCACTTGCGGGCGACCTTCAGACCGCTTTCGACGGCCTCGGCGCCCGAGTTCATCGGCAGCACCATGTCTTTGCCGCACAGTTGCGCTAGTGCGGCGCAAAACGGTCCGAGGCGATCGGAATGGAAGGCGCGGCTGACCAGTGTGACCGTGTCGAGTTGGGCGTGGGCAGTGGCGATGATCTCGGGGTGGCGATGACCGAAGTTGACGGCCGAATAGGCGGCCAGGCAGTCCAGGTAACGCCGCCCGTCGACATCGGTGATCCACGCACCCTCAGCACTGGCCGCGACCACGGGCAGCGGTGAGTAATTATGTGCTGCATGCTTTTCCACCAGCGTGATAGCGGTCTCGGTCAGGTCCGCGAGAACCGTCATCGGTGTACCTCCAATGTGCAGCATTTCACCGAGCCGCCGCCCTTGAGTAGCTCGGACAGATCTACGCCGATCGGCTGGAAGCCGGCGTTTCGCAACTGTACTGCGAAACCGGTTGCGGCGACGGGGAGCACGACATGGCGACCGTCGGAGACGGCGTTGAGTCCGAACAGGTAGGCATCGGCGGTGCCCACGATGATGGCGTGGGCGAATAACGCGCGCAATTGAGTTTGCGCCTCGGCGCTGAACGCCGGTGGGTAGTAGGCGATCGTGTGCTCGTCGAGAACGGCCAGCGCGGTATCGAGATGATAGAAGCGCGGATCCACCAACTCGAGGGAGACGACAGGCATCCGCAGCGCCGCCGCGATCTCGGCGTGCGCGCGTTGATCGGTGCGAAAGCCGTAGCCCGCCAACACCATATCGCCGACCATCAGCAAATCGCCCTGGCCTTCGTTGACATGGCGGGTGGACACCGGCCGGTACCCGATCGAGGACATCCAGTTCGAGTAGGCCTTTGACTCACCGGCACGCTCGGCGAACCGGAACCTGGCGACCACGGCGATGTCGTCCGCGATGAACCCGCCGTTGGCGGCATACACCATGTCCGGCAGCCCGGGGGCGGGCTCGACGAGGTCCACCCGGTGGCCCAGTCGAAGGTAGGTTTCGCGAAGCCGTTCCCACTGCGTCATGGCGAGGTCGACATCGACCGGTGTGGTGGTGTCCATCCACGGATTGATGGCGTATTCGACGGCGAAGAAGGCGGGCGCCGTCATCGCATAATGCCGCGTGGTAGGGGTTCGGGTCGGTGCGTTGGCGTCTTGCCATGCCGGAACAGCAACATAGTAGTCCGTCATGAATCAACAGTATTTGCATATTCAGAAACAAGTAACCGACGTTCATTGCGTTATTGCTATTGATATATTGTGCAAATTCCACGACTGTAGAGATCTATTGCATGGAAGATACGGCAGGCACCATGGACCGCTTGGACGATACCGACGAGCGCATTCTGGTCGAACTGGCCGAGCATGCGCGGGCCACGTTCGCCGAAATCGGTCAGAAAGTGAATCTCTCCGCGCCGGCGGTGAAGCGTCGCGTCGACCGGATGCTCGACAACGGTGTCATCAAGGGCTTCACCACGGTCGTCGATCGCAACGCGCTCGGCTGGAATACCGAGGCCTACGTGCAGGTGTTCTGCCACGGCACGATCGCGCCGGATCGGCTGCAGGAAGCGTGGGCGGATATCCCCGAGGTGATCAGCGCTGCAACGGTGACCGGCACCTCCGATGCGATCCTGCACGTGCTCGCCCGCGACATGCAGCACCTGGAGACAGCCCTGGAACGCATCAGATCCAGCGCCGCCATCGAACGCAGCGAGAGCGTGATCGTCCTGTCCAACCTGATCGACCGGATGCGGCCGTGAACCTCAGCTGGCCGTGAGGATCGTTTGGATCGCCACCCCCGCGCCGCCGGCCACGGCGGCAATGGCCAGCGTCACCCAGTCCGAGAGCTTGGGATGCCGCGGATTGGCCGACAGCTGACCGGTGCCGCCGCGGGCGGTGATCGCGTCACCCATCTCGTCGGCGCGCCGCAGCGTGACGGTGATGGTCGCGGCAAGCAGGTCGATGACCTCCAGCCTGCGCTGCTGGCGTTTTTCCTTGCGATTCTTGGGAATCGGCTTGGGCCGCAACCGTCGCGCGGCATAGAGCACTTGAAATTCGTCGATCAGCATCGGGAAGGCGCGTAGCGCGAGCGCCAAGGCCACCGCCCATTCGTCAACCGGCAGCCGCAGCACTCGCAACGGCCGACCCAAACTCGCTAATGCAGGACCGATTTCGGCGACGTTGGTGGTGTAGGACACCAAACCTCCAAGCGCCAGCAGCACCAACGTCAGTGCGGTGATCCGTAGGAAGTTCAAGAGTCCGCCGAGGCCCAACTCGACGCTGCCAAGCGCGATCATCGGACGCCCGCCGGCCAGTGCCGCGGTAAAACCGCCCAGGGCCACGACAATCCACAACCACCGGGGTATCGACGGCAGTGCGCCGCGCGGGATGTGAGCGATCCGGATCGCAGCCAGCACCAGGGCGGCCATGAGCCCGATCGTCACCCATCCCGGGTAAAAGGCCAGCAGCACCGAAATACCGAAAACGACGAGCAGTTTGGTGCCGGCCCATAAGTCGTGGATGGGCGAGCCGCCCGGTATGGGGACCAACAGCACCACGGGACGGCCGGGCTTGCGGGTCTGCCGCTGCGTTGGGGGTGAAGTCATCGTCACGCCACTCCCCCGGCGGTAGAAGCTGACGCGGATTCCAGGGTGCCGTCGCGCAGATGCAGGGTGCGCGGGCACAGGCTTTCCATCCCGACGGCGTCGTGGGAGATGACGACCACCGTCAGCCCACTATCCCGGCGCAAGTCCTCAAGCAGGCGCAGCAACCCGCGCTGGCTGTCGGTGTCCAGACCGGCCAACGGTTCGTCGAGGATCAGGGCCTTGGGCGAACACGCGAGCAGTCCGGCCAGCACCACGCGACGCATCTGGCCTCCGCTGAGTTGGTCGATGCTGCGCGTTGCCAGCGCTGGGTCCAATCCAACAACGCCGAGCGCCGAGACAACGCGGTCCGCGTCTTTGTGCGAAAAGCCTGCCGCCGAAGCGACTTCCAGGTCGACGCGGCTGCGCATCAGCTGTAGCCGGGCCGCCTGGAACGACAGCGCCACCGCGCCGACCTGCTCGTGTGTGGGCCGGCCGTCAAGCAGGCAATCACCGCTCGTAGGCGTCGTCAAGCCGGCCATGATCCACGCCAGCGTCGATTTCCCCGAACCATTGCCGCCGTGGATCAGCAGGCCGTCGCCTTGCTCCACAACGAAGTTGACATCGCGCAGCGCGGTCTTGGCCCACGGGGTCCCGATGCCGTATTGGTGGCCGATACCCATCAGTTCAAGAGTCGGCGCATGCTGCGTGTCGCCGACTCCGACGGCGGGCGCCGGCGCATCCGCAGCAACCATGCCGGTGTTGTCCGGTGAGTCACTGAGGTTGATTGTGCGGTCGGCGGACTCGGCTTCGTTGTTGTAGTGCGTGATATGCACCAGCGCCGTCCGGTGTCGTTTCGTCAGACCGGACAGCACGCTCAGCAACGCATCCCGGCCCTGCTGGTCCACCATGGTGGTGACCTCGTCGGCGATGAGCATCGCGGGCTCTCGGGCCAGCGCCGCCGCCAGCGCGAGCCGCTGCAGTTCACCGCCGGACAAGCTGCCGGTGTCGCGTTCGGCGAGTTCATCGAGGCCGACTTCGCCCAACAACTTGTCGACGTCGGTCTTGGTGCCCGGCGGCAAACCCCACACCACGTCGTCAGCCACCCGGGTACCCAACACCTGACTCTCCGGATGCTGCAGCACCACCGCAGTGCCGCCGAGCTTGCCTAGCCCCACCGCACCAGGCCGGGCCACGGTGCCCGACGTCGGTTCCCGGCCGGCGAGAATCAACATCAGCGTGGTCTTACCGGAGCCATTGGCGCCGGTGATTGCGACGTGTTCACCTGCCTCGATATCGAGGCTGATCTCGGGCAGCGCGTCCTGGCTGGCACCGGGATAGCGGAAGCGCACGTTGTCGAACCGCACCGGAACCGGCCCCACGGATTCACCCTCCACGTCACCGGCGGGTGCGTCCAGTTTGTGCACGTCGGGGATCCCGCGCATCCGCTCCAGCAGACGGGACAAAGCCCACCACCCCACCAGTGACACGACCATGATGCCGATGGTCACCAGGGCCAGCAGTACCCATTGCCAGTAATGCAGCGAGAAGGCGTAAAGCCCTTTCAGCCAGGCGCCGACACCCTGCAGATGGACACGTCCCAGGAAGGATGCAAGCCCGTCCACGTTTGCGGTGATCGCATCGCGCATCAGGTGGCGCAGCCGAGTCAACACCATTAACGCGCCCACATTCCCCGCGCCGAACACCACGCCAGCGATCACGGACGAGACGACCACCGTGGGCGTGCCCTTGCCCTTTCGCTTGATATAGCCGGTGAGCCCGCCGATGTAGGCGCTCTGGACGACCCCCATGAATCCGCCACCGCCGGCGATCAGAAAGGCAATGACTCCGGCGGCAATCGCCGCGGTAACCAGCACGCGCATGCGGTGACGGTATGCAAGCAGCCCGGCGGGGACGGTGCCCAGCAGCGCGAGTCCCGCGGCAAACGGCACGACGACAGAAATGATCGCCGTCACCGCGCACAACGCAGCCATCACCGACGCTTGCGCCAATTCAATCGGTTGTAGCGGTCCACCCCGCACGTGCGGTGGGGGCGGCCCGATCTCGCTCACTCCACTGATTCTGCCAGGTCTACCTACCTCGGGCTGCAGCTACACAGCACCAGACGCGTTTGACGTTTCCGCTGTCATGATTGGTCTCGCATAGCAAAGCTATGCAACGATGGGTGCATGAGTTCGTCCGCTGCAGCAAATGACACCGAGGTCGCGCACGGTCTGGGAGCGGATCTACTGGCGGTGGTGGCGCGGCTGAACCGGTTAGCGACCCAACGGATCCAGATGCCGCTGCCATCGGCGCAGGCCAGGCTGCTGGCCACGATCGAAGCCCAGGGCGAAGCTCGCATCGGCGACCTGGCCGCCGTCGACCACTGTTCGCAACCGACGATGACGACCCAGGTGCGCCGGCTCGAGGATGCTGGATTGGTGTCGCGAACCGTCGACCCCGGCGATGCGCGGGCGGTCCGCATCCGCATCACCGCGCAGGGCATGCAGACGCTCAATGCGGTGCGCAGAGACCGGGCCGCCGCGATCGAACCGCAACTGGCCAGGCTCGAGCCCGCCGATCATCAGGTGCTGGCCGACGCGGTCGCGGTCTTGCGGCGGCTGCTCGAAAACGCCGCCGCGGCGCCGGGCCGCAACACACTCTGATCCCGGGATCTTAGGTGGCCAGACCAGCCCCAACGGGTAGACACTGGTGTCAATATCCGTGGAGTCCGGTGATGAAAGGTGACGGCCATACCTGACGTCTCCCCGTTGACCGTATGGGTCGGATCAAGACGGTACGACTTTGCGCCGGGCCGCGACGTGACGGTTGGCACCGGCGATCACTGCGACATCCGGTTGCAACTTCCGGCGGCCACCGAGACGGCGCCGCCCGACCCTTCATCGCAACCGATTGCCGCGCTGGTGTTGCGCTTCGCCGGCACGCATTGGCTGGCCGTCGATCAGAGCCACCACGGTCTCTATCTCGACGGCGCCCGGCTGTCGACGATCGACATCCGGGACGGTCAGACGATCGCGATCGGAGACGCCCTGCGAGGACCATGGTTGAGCTTCCAGGTCACCGCACCCTCCGACGCGCCGGCGCCAAACACCGATCCCCTGGGCGTCCGACTGCCGGCGCCCCCGGCGGAAGCCGAGCCCGCCACCGGGCGCATCGAGACGGAACCGGAAACCACAGGCATCTCGGTAGTTGCGGCGCCGGCGCCGCCTGTTCCCCCGGTTCCGGCCCCGCCTGCTCCCCCAGTTCAGACGCCGCCGGCCGACGGTGAGCCTGCCCCCTGGCGCATTCCGTCGATGCCGGTCAAACCGCCAGAGCCGGTCAGGCCAGCCGAACCGACCAAGCCGCCAGAGCCGGTCAAGCCGGCCGCAGTCGTCGCGGCAGAGCCGGAGACCACGCGCCTCCCGGCGATGACGGTTCCGGCCGCCGGCGCCATCCCTGAAGCGCCCGCCCCGCCAGACATCCCGGCAGAGCCGATTAGGCCGACCACCGTCGTGCCGGCAGAGCCGCAAACCACGCGCATCCCGGTGGCCCCGCCCCAGCACTCCCCGCTCGAGCGGCCTACCAGGCCCTTCCAGTACGCCCAGACCGGGACCGCCACCGCACCGCCGCCGCCGGCAACCGACGACGCGCAGGCGAAGGGTCGCGGGCTGGTCGAGCGGATGACCGACGCGACCCGCAAATTGCTGCCCGCTCGCGCCGACACCGGCCCCGGCGAGCTCGCGCCACAAACCGGACGGCTGCCCCTGCTGCCGGGCGCACGCACGATCGGCGTCGCCGCCTACGAACTCGGGCTGAGCGTCGATGGCCACGAGGTGCTGGCGGATGTGTCGTTCACGACGCGCCCGGGCTCACTGATTGCGGTGGTCGGGCCGTCGGCGGCCCGAAACTTCGCGTTGACCGCGCTTCTGGCCGGAACCCGGCCCCCGAGTTCGGGCATTCTCGCCGTCGACGGCCACGATGTGCACGCCGAACCCGACGCGATGCGGTTTCGCATCGGGATAGTGCCGCGCGACAACCGGGTCCACCGGAGGCTCACCGTGCAGCGGGCCCTCGAGTACGCGGCCGAACTACGGTTGCCGCCCAACACCACACCAGAAAATCGCGCCCGGGTGGTCCACCAGATTCTGGACGAACTCGAACTGACCTCGCACCGCAGCACCCGGGTGGCAAAACTGCCCCCCGAAGCGCGCCGGTGCGCATCAATGGCGGTCGAATTGCTCGCCAGGCCGTCGTTGCTGGTGGTCGATGAACCTGGCGCCGGCTTGGATCTGGCCCAGGCGAACCAGGTGATGGGGCTGCTGCGCCGGCAGGCCGACCTGGGCTGCGTGGTTGTGGTGGCCAGCACCTCGCCGGAGTACCTGAACCTCTGCGATCAGGTGCTGCTGCTCACCCCCGCGGGTCGCTTGGCCTACGCCGGGCCCCCCTCGCATGTCGAGTCGGCACTGGGTACCACCGACTGGTCGAACATTTTCGCGTGGCTCAACGCCGACCCGCACGGCGCCCACCACCAGTTCCTGGTCCGCCAACAGTCCTCGGTGTCCCCGACCCCGCCGTCTGTTTCCAGGCCCTATCGGTTTCAACCCGCACCCACCTTCGGCCAGCAGTTCCGGCTGCTGATCCGTAGGCAACTCCGATTACTGCTGGGCAGCCCGATCTATTCGCTGTTCCTGCTGCTCCTGCCGTTCGCGTTGGGAGCGTTGACCTTGCTGGTCTCCGGCAACAGCGGTCTGGGCCGCCCTGGCCCATCGCCCACCAACGCGCACGAAGCGATCGAGATCTTGGCCGCGCTCAACTTCTCTGCAGTATTGCTAGGCATCACGGCCACCATGCGTGACCTGGTGGGTGAGCGCCGTATTTTCCGGCGAGAACAGGCGGTCGGGTTGTCGACGTCGGCCTACCTGGTGGCGAAACTCGCTGTCTTCAGCGTCATCGCGGCGGTGCAGGCAGCGATCCTGACTGCCATCGTGATCGTCGGCAAGGGCGGGCCCCAATACGGCGCGGTGCTGCTCGGCAACGCGGACATCGAGCTTTATGTGAGCGTGGCCGCGACGGCCATCGTCTCGGCGATCGTGGGGCTGGCACTGTCCTCGTTCGGGAAGTCCTTGGGAGAGGTGCTGCCGCTGGCCATCCCGGCGATCCTGGCGTCACTGTTGTTCGCCGGCGGGCTGGTTTCGCTGGTGGGCACCTGGGGTTACGACCAGATCTCCTGGTTCATCCCGGCACAGTGGGGTTTCGCCGCCGCGGCCGCCACGGTAAATCTGCGCCGAGTTGAAAAGCTGGCCGCGGGCGACGCGATGTGGACCCATTACTCGGGGTGGTGGGCGTTCGACATGCTCATGCTCGTGGTCCTCGGCGCGATGTGGGCCGGGTTTGTCAGGTACCGGTTACGACGACCCGCTACATCACGAGAAGCAGGAACTGCGTGACCTGAAAGTGTGCAAAGTTGTTGTCGCTGACGAGGACAATTGCTTGACGTCCGTCGGGCAGCTTTGGCCCCAGCGTCATGCCTTCGATGGTGTCCAGGTGATTCTCTCGCGCCTTCAGCGTCTCCGACAGGTCGAGGGCCAGGGCTTGGTCAGAGGTGTCAACGCCGCGCCCTGCATCGACGGCGTGGTCAGAATGTCGGTGGCAGAACCGATTTCGGCAGTGCCTCAGATGTAGCGTCGGACCCGGCCGCAGTACTCGGCGTATTCGTGGCCGTAGTGCTGCCGCATGAAACCCTCTTCCCGCAACACCTGTCGATGGAACAGTCCGGTGCCGGCGACCAGGTAGAAGAGCGGGACCCAATTGGGGAACACCAACAGCTGGCCCAGCAGAAAAAGGAAGAAGCCGACGTAAATCGGGTTGCGACTCATTCCGAATATGCCGGTCGTGACAAGCCCACCGGGCTCGTCGACATCGATCCCGACCCGGAAGCTCCTGCCGAATGACACCAGGCTGAGCACGAGGATCAGGACACCACCCGCGCAGCATCCCACCCCGAGCCAGGCGACAGCAGCGGAGTGGAAGAACCTCTGGGTGCTGATCACCGGCCAGCCGAAGGCGACGGCGAACACCGTGTAGAAGTAGAACAGCGCCACCGGCGGGATCGCGAAGTCGGTGTTGTCGAGCTTTCCGAAATGCATTGCCTGGGTGCCTGTTCTTTTGAGCAGCAGGACCCTACCCAGCACCGTGCCGATCAGTAGTACCACCATGAGTGCTGCCATATATTGCGGCATCGCAGTTCTCTCCGTCGTGTGCTGACCTAACGATTACATGACACGGCTCGGTCGAGAAGTGTGACTTGTTCCGACAACGCGGGCGACGGG
>JAVROG010000483.1:0-6976 GCA_032162865.1 Mycobacterium sp.
CATTGAGCAAGCCGTCGGCGATCGAACCGAGGTTGCCGGCCGAACCGTCGAACACGACTTTCCGGGTCTCGAAGCGCGTCAGGTGCACCTGCGCGACTTCTTGGATGGTGTCCAGCGTGTCGCTTGAAATCGCGCCGCCCAGGACCAGGTCGAGACCGGCCTGCTTGGCCTTTTCGGCAACGGTTGTCACGTACTTCGTGATTTCCGGGCTGTTGATGGTTTCGCGGGTCTGACCGAGTGATCCGGTGAAGTCCACCCGGCCGAAAACGATGCCATTGACCCCGCGGTTTTTGTGAGCCGTCTCGAGCATGTCGTCGAGATTGTTGAAGCCCGTGATTGTCTCCAGGTTGAATAAGAAATCGGTGTCGAGTTCCTCGTCCTCGTCATAGACGGTGTTCTTGGCTGCGATGTACTTGGTCAGCGCGTATGCGGTCTCTACCATGGGCGCGACGATGTATCGCACACCGATCTGCTTTGCCTCCAAGAGATCACGCATTGCCTCACAGCCGCCAATCTTGACGGTAAGCGGAAGCCCTGCGGAACGCGCGATGTCGACGAGACGCAGCAGCTCGTCGATGCGCGTTCCCTCGGCCTCAAACTCGGCTTTGACGCTGACAATGCCGTGCTTTTCCTTACCTTCGCGCAGGATTTCCGACATCTGGCGTTCGGTCTTGTTCACTTTGCCTCCCCTAGTAAAGCCCTCGACAAATCTGCAGAGTCTAGACTTTCGGCCACCTCGCCGAGGGCCTTTGCTTGGACGTTCGAAATGCTGTTTATCCCTGCGGCACCGCGGTCCGGAGGTGGACGGTCACACGCTCCTCGACATCAGCAGGAAGGTCGGGACTCATCCGGTGCAGCGGGTTCGATTTCATCGAGCCGTCGGGCTGTACCGCCGAGGTAATTTTCGGATAATAGGTCTGGTCGGGATCGATTGGCACCACGATGAGTGCTGGACCGTCGGCATCTAACAGCGCACGGACGGACGGGGCATCGAGGCCGGCCTCTGCATCGAGCTGGGCAAACGGAATCCCGTATGCGCGGGCCAACACCTCCCAGTTCGGCAGGCCCAACCCGGTCTGGGCGTCGCAACCGACCCACGCCCCTCCGAAGTAATTCCGTTGAGTCATCCTGATTGATGCATAGCCATTGTTATCCAGCACAAACACCTTGAGATTCACTCCGGTGGCCGCGAGCGTGCCGAGTTCCTGCAGGTTCTGGGCGAATCCCCCGTCCCCCTCGCTCAGCAGCACTTGACGGTCAGGGTTGGCCAGCGCCGCCCCGATCGCCCCGGACAACCCGTAACCCATACTTGCCAGCGACTTGTTCGTCACAATCTTCTGGTCGGCCCGCAATTGCAGAGCCTGCATGCCGACGCTAAAGGAGTTGCCGCTGCTCGCGGGCAGCACGACGGCATCCGGCTGGGCGACCTCGGCCAAACGCATCGCGAATTCGTACGGTTTCACGTAGCCAGGGGCCGTCACATTCTGCGGGTCGTTCAATGGCAACTCAGCACGGGCCGACGAGACGAACTCCCGCCACGCCTGCCACTTCCGGGCATCGCCAAGGTCGGAGGCGTACAACGCAGACAGGAACCGATCGGCATCCCCCTGCAGCGGGAGGTCGACGCGCGGATGTCCTTTGTTGAGCTCAGCGGCATCGATGTCGACCTGTATGACCCGTCCGACCGGGGCGAACTCCTCCCAGGCGAACCCGGTCTGTTGCAACCCCAGGCGGGTACCCATGGCGACCACCAGATCGGCCTGCTGGATGAGGATATTGGCGACCCGCTGACCCCAGGTGTTCGGGCGACCCGAGTACAGGGGGTGTTCAGTAGGAACGCGGTCCGCCCCGTTCCAGGTGGTCATGAGTGGGATTCCTGCGGTTACCGTCCGCTGGCCCAGTGCGCGCACGGCTCCACGGCTAAGCCCGCCGCCGATCAGGAAGACGGGGCGCTCCGACTCGCGGATCAGAGCGACCGCGCGTTCCACGTCCGCCGCCGCCACCTCAGGAACTTCTACCGCGTCGGGCAGGGCGATGGGATCTTGCCCCGACAAAGGGGGCGCCGCCTGCGCGTCCAGGCAGAATTCGAGGAACACCGGCCCCTGCCTGGGCGTGCGGCCGTCGAGCACGGCTTCCAGAATGACGTCGCGGGCGACCGGCCTTTCAATCCGTAGGGCCCGTTTGGTGAGGCTGCTGACTAGCTCCACCCCGTCGATCTCCTGGATGCCGCGCTGACGCACCGCTCCGCGGCTGAGATCGCTGCTCTTGACTTGGCCGCCGAGGACGAGCAACTCGCGGCTTTCTTGCCAAGCACCGGCCACGCCGGTGAGCGCGTTGGTGATCCCGGGACCAGCCGTCACTAACGCCAGCGCGCGGCCGGTGCGCTCATCACGCGCGGCGTTGAAGTATTCCACCCCAATAGCCGCGCCCACTTCATGCACGAACGGCACACACGTCATTCGGGTCCGCATCGAGTCGAGCAAGTGCATGATGTTGCCACCCGCGACGAAGAAGCAATGCGTATAGCCTGCGCCCACCAGCCAGTCCGCCAGCTGGTCGGAATATTTTGCAGGCTTCGGCCCACTCGTCACATGCCCACCTTTTCGGTGATGACGAAATTGGGACGTTGTTTGACCTCTTCATAGATGAGCGCGAGATATTCGCCGACGACCCCGAGGAGCAGCGAGACTACCCCGAAGCCGATCAACGCGACGCAAATGATCGTGCCAAAGCCGGGGAAGGGGACCCCATAGACGACGACGCGGATGGCAAGCATTAACACAAGGAGGGCTGCAAGGGCACTCAAGAGGAAACCGGTCAGAGTGATCAGGCGCAGCGGTACGTAAGAGTGAGCGAGGATGCCCTTGCCTGCCAGGTCCATCACCTTGAAGGTGTACGCCTTGGATTCCCCGGCGAAGCGGGGCGCCCGCTTCATCGGGAGCCCGATCGACTTGAAACCTACCCAAGAGAACAGACCCCGGACGAACCGGTTCCGCTCGTCCATCGAACGAACGGCCTCGTAGACTTTTCGGTCGACCAAGCGAAAGTCACTGGCATTGCGGGTGATTCGGTCGTCCGTTAGTCTGCCCGCCAGCCAGTAAAACAATCGGGAATTCATTCTGCGGATAGGACCGACGCCCCCCCGCTCGGTGACGACTCCGTAGACGTTCTCGTAGCCTTGCTCCCAGGCGCGGATCATCTCCGGGATGAACTCGGGTGGGTCCTGGAGGTCCGCGGTCATGAGCACGACGGCATCGGCGTCGACCACATTGAGGCCGGCCGTCAGGCCGCCGTCCATGCGGAAGTTGCGGGCCAACTTCAGAATCTTGAACCGTGGATCCGCGGCGCGGATGGCAAGCAGCTTGTCCATGGTGTCATCGCTCGAGCCGTTCTCCACGATGATCGCCTCGAAGTCGTATTCGGGCTCGGAGTCGAACACCTTGGCCAGCTGGCGAGCCAATTCCTCGATGCACTCACTTTCGTTGTAAGCGGGCGAAATCACCGCGATCTTCTTCTTGACTCCCATGCCTAGTCCCAGACCTTCCAGGGCGGGTTTCCGCTGCTCCACAGGTTGTTTAGCAGCTGCGATTCTCGAAAGGTATCCATCGGCTGCCAAAAACCATGGTGAGGAAACGCTGCGATCTGGCGGTCCTCAGCCAGCCGAAGCAATGGTTTTTCCTCCAGCACCGTCTCGTCACCCTCCAAATAGTCGAATACTCCCGGCTCAAAGATGAAATACCCGATATTGATCCAGTCATCGGTCTTCGGCTTCTCGCGGAACTTAGCGACGGCGCCGTCCTGCTCCAGGTCGATCACGCCGAACCGACTCATCGGCTGGGTGGCCGTCACGGTGGCGAGCTTGCCGTGCGCGCGGTGAAACTCCTGCAGGGCGTGTATGTCAACATCGGCGATACCGTCACCATAGGTGCACAGGAATGTCTCATCGCCTACGTATTTGCGGATGCGTTTGATCCGCCCCCCGGTCATAGTGTCCAGGCCGGTGTCGGCGACAGTGACCTGCCAATTGAATTCGTCGTGCGACCCGTGGTACTTGATGCTCGACTGGTCGCCCAGGGTGATCGTGAAGTCGAGGTTGGACGCCCCGTAATTGGAGAAATAGTTCTTGATGAACTCGCTCTTGTAGCCCGTGCACACCACGAACTCCGAAATACCGTGATGGTCAAGGATTTTCATAATGTGCCAGAGCACCGGCCGGCCGCCAACCTCGACCATCGGCTTGGGGCGGAACTCGGTCTCCTCGCGCATGCGTGTCCCGAGACCACCCGCAAGAAGCACAGCTTTCATGACGAGTCGTCCAATCTCACGACAATCGTTGCCCCCAAGGCGCGGTTTCGGTGACGCAGCTTCGCCGCAGGTGACAGACTAGCAATGCCGCGGCCGGCCCGGGTGGGGTTTAGAAGGCCGCCAAATACCGCATGAATCACCCACGCCTAAGGAGATCTCATTTCAAGTCTCGATACCGATGCGTCTGGGGACGGCGGGCTCGAGCAGGATCGCGAGGATATCCTCGCGGCTGTTCGCGGTTACGCCAAGCGCAAGCTTGCGACCTCGGATTTCGTGCCCGGAACCACACCGGTTCCGGTGTCGGGCAAGGTGCTCGACCCGGAGGATTTCGCCGCACTCGTCGACGCTTCGCTGGACGGCTGGTTGACGGCTGGCCGGTTCCATCCATTGTTCGAGCGTGCTCTGTCCCGTTATGTGGGCGCTCGCGACGCGGTCTTCGTCAACAGCGGGTCGAGTGCCAATCTTTGCGCTTTGAGCGCCTTGACCAGCCCAAAGCTTGCCGGCAATAAGAAGCGGTTTGGGAAGCGGCCGCTACAGCCCGGTGACGAGGTGCTGACCGTGGCTTCGGGATTTCCCACCACCGTCAACCCGATCATCCAGAACCGCCTGCGACCTGTCGTCGTCGACATCGAGCTGGGCACCTACGACGCTATCCCGGAGCGGCTGCGCGAGGCCGTCGGGCCCCAGACGCGGGCGATCATGATGGCGCACACCCTGGGTAACCCTTTCGACCTGGACACAGTGCAAGAGCTTTGCGACAAGCACGGCCTGTGGCTGGTCGAGGACTCGTGCGATGCGCTTGGCTCGACCTATGACGGCAAACGCACCGGCAGCTTCGGCGACACCGCGACCGTCAGTTTCTACCCGGCGCATCACATCACGACCGGCGAGGGCGGCGCAGTGTTCGTCAAGTCGCCGCTGGTCCGCAAGCAGGTCGAGTCGTTCCGCGACTGGGGCCGCGACTGTTACTGCGCGCCGGGAAACGACAACACCTGCGAGAAGCGGTTCGAGTGGCAACTCGGCGACCTGCCCAGGGGCTATGACCACAAGTACATTTACAGCCACATCGGATACAACCTGAAGGCCACCGACATGCAGGCTGCGCTCGGTCTGTCGCAGCTGAACAAGCTCGACGGATTCGTGCAGGCGCGCAAGGAAAACTTCGACTACCTGACCTCGCGGCTGTCCGGCGTCGAGGGGCTCATTCTGCCGGTTGCCACACCCAAGTCGGATCCGTCCTGGTTCGGCTTTCCGATCACGCTCGATCCCGAGCATCCCGTGGACCGCACCAAGTTCATGCAGTTCCTGAACGAGCGCAAGATCGGTTTTCGACAGCTGTTCGCCGGAAACCTTGTCAAGCAACCCGCGTACCGCGATATCGACTTCAGGATCGTGGGCGACCTGACCAACACCGACATCGTGATGAACCGAAACTTCTGGGTGGGCACCTACCCGGGCCTGACCCGTCCGATGCTCGATTTCGTGGCGGACTCGATCAGCGAATACATGGCCGAGGCCACGCGGTAGTCGTGCACTATCTGGTCACCGGGCATACCGGGTTCAAAGGACCCTGGCTTGCATTGCTCCTGCTCGGCCGCGGACACCGGGTGTCCGGCCTTGCCCTCGACCCGGCCGAGGGCAGCCTGTTCAAGCGGGCGGGGCTCGCCGACCTGCTTGTCTGCGACTTCCGGGTGGACATCCGCGACGCTGCGGCTACCGCGGCAGCGGTGGCGAAGGCGGCGCCGGACGTCGTGATTCACATGGCCGCCCAGTCCCTGGTTCGAGAGTCGTATCGCAATCCGCGTTTCACCTATGAAACCAACGCCGTCGGCACACTCAATGTGCTGGAAGCCGTCGCGGCGACCCCGTCGGTGCGTGCACACGTTGTGATCACCACCGACAAGGTTTACCGCAACGTCGACCAGGAGGCCGGTTACGTCGAAACCGACCCTCTCGGCGGTGACGATCCCTACAGCGCATCGAAGGCCATGGCCGATTTGCTGACCCAGTCCTGGGTCCGCAGCTTTCCCGGCTCCCCCACCGCAATTGCCCGGGGCGGCAACGTTATCGGCGGCGGCGACACCAGCGCGGACCGGCTTTTCCCCGACCTGGTGGCTGCCTACGCGAACGGTCAGGCGCCGCAGTTGCGGTTCCCAGGCGCGGTGCGGCCTTGGCAGCACGTACTCGATTGCCTGAATGGCTACCTCAGCATCACCGACGCGTTGTTGGCCGGATCCGGCCTCGGCGAGTGGAATATCGGGCCTGGCCGCGACAGCTTCGTCGAGGTCGGTCAGGTCGCCACGCTGGCGGCCGAGTTGTGGGGTGGCGGCGCACATTGGGACCTCCAGAAGGGGGATCATCCGCACGAGGCGAACCTGCTGGCCCTCGATGCCACCAAGGCACAGGAGGAATTGGGCTGGCGCAATCGGCTCGGCTTCCGCGATGCCGTGGCATGGACGATCGACTGGGAGCGCCGCGTGCACGCCGGCGCCGACGCGCTTACGGTGACCCGAGAGCAGATCGCCGCGTTTGAAAGCATCGAATGACTGAATTCGACCTGCCACCCGAAGCGGCGCCACCGGGGCCGCTGATCCGGCTCATTCGTGACCAGCGTGTTGCATTCCTGATTGTCGGTGCAATTAACACGGTCATCGGCTTCGCGATCTTTATC
>JAVROG010000484.1:0-12388 GCA_032162865.1 Mycobacterium sp.
TGCACGACGGGCGCGCGTTCGACCCCGAATCGTTCGAAGCGTTTCTCGATGCGCAGCCCGACCTGTCTGCCAAGGGCCGCCCGCGATACGTCCGGATCGCCGCGGACTTGGCCAGCACCGCCACCCACAAGGTGCTCAAACGACAGCTGATCGCCGAGGGAACCTCGGTGGGCGAAGGCGAAACTCTGTGGGTGCGGGAAGAGCGGGGTACCGCCTACCACACCGACTCGGGCTCTGGCCGTTGAAGGCCCAATGCCGGACGATGGCCGGATGACCGACTCCAGCGCGACCCGGGTGGCCGTCTACTTCGACTTCGACAACATCGTCATTTCGCGCTACGACCAGGTACATGGCCGCAACACCTTCCAGCGAGACAAGGCCAAAGGCCTGGATAAGGAGCGGCTGCGGGCAGCGACCGTCGATTTGGGCGCCATCATGGACTTTGCATCCTCGTTCGGCACGCTGGTTCTCACCCGCGCCTACGCGGATTGGTCGGCCGAAGTCAACGCCAACTACCACGGCCAGCTCGTCGGCCGCGCGGTCGACCTCGTGCAACTGTTTCCGGCGGCCGCATACGGCAAGAACGGCGCCGATATCCGCTTGGCCGTCGACGCGGTGGAGGACATGTTCCGCCTGCCCGACCTGACCCACGTGGTGATCGTCGGAGGCGACTCGGACTACATCGCCTTGGCGCAGCGCTGCAAGCGTCTCGGCCGCTACGTCGTCGGTATCGGTGTGGCCGGTGCGAGCAGCCAGTCCCTGGCGGCGGCTTGCGACGAATTCCTCACTTACGACGGCCTGCCGGGAATCTCGCCCACGGCTGCGGCGGCGCCGCCAAAGAAACGAGGCCGGCACGCGAGCGCTGCCGAGTCCGAGGAGGAGCCGGCACCCGATCCGCAAGTCGCGGCCACCGGACTCCTCGAACGTGCGCTTCGGATCGGCCTGGAGAAGGACGATGCGGACTGGCTACACAATTCGGCGGTCAAAGCACAAATGAAGCGGATGGACCCGTCGTTCAGCGAGAAGTCACTGGGCTTCAAGTCCTTCAGCGACTTTCTGCGCGCTCGCAGCGACGTGGTCACCCTCGACGAGAGCACCACGACGCGCATGGTGCGCCTGCGTAATGACACGGATTCCTAGTCGGTTACCTCACGACCACTAGGCCGCGGCTAGGTGGCTAGGTCGAAGCCTTTCCGTCGATCTCGCCCGCGATTCCGCGCTCGATGTTGCTTCGGGTGTTGTCGGGCAGCACGATGAGGCCGTCGAGTTCGGTACGCGCCAATCCGTAAGCATGCTGGCGTTCGTGTGCCGTCGCGGCAGTGTCCGCGGCGACCCGCAGCAGGCTTTGCGCACGCACCAGCCGCTGCTTCTCCTCCGTAGAGAAGTCACTCGTCCGCCTCCGCAAAGCCTCGGCTTCCGCGGCGTTGAACGCGGTCACGTAATCCTCGACCGCGTCGAGATACTGGCGCGCGGCCTCCCGGTCATCGAACAGGTCTTCCGCGCGGGGCGGTTTGTGCATGTCTGCCCGCAATTTGGCTTTGTGAAAGTCGGTCGTCAGCGGGTCGCGCAAATCGGTCATCACCGGGAAGTCCAGCAGCCGGGACGCATCGAGCTCGTACTCCAACCAGCGGGCATCGGTCTGCTTGTGCGCCTCGAGCGCGCGTCTGATCGCCCGCCAGTGCGCCGCTGGGTTTCCGGTCGGGGTTCCGCGCGCCTGGTCTCCGGACGTGTCGTCCGGCGCCGGATTATGCGCCTTCTCCCCCGCCCGCCTCATTGACGAGATCGCCTTGATACCTGCCGCGATCAAGCCGACCAGCGGCAAGATCAGCAGCAGCAATTCGATCAGCCGGAACAGCACTCCCACCAGGTCAGGATGCCATCAGTCATCGCTTGTCGGTTTGGCCAGCGGCGATCTCGTCGGCCGCCTTGGCTGCGACGCTGCCGGCCAGCCGCGAAGCTACCTCGGGGACGTTCGCCGCGAACTGCGCCAGCACCTTTTGCCGCAGCGGGGCCACGGTGACCTCGCCGCGATTGCGTTCGATCGCGCTGACCACGGCCGCACCGACCTGTTCGGGCTTCCCAGTGCCGATCAGCGGCGGCGCGGCGGCTCCCGAGTCGGCGAACATGCCGGCTCCGCTGATCGCGCCCGGGCTGACGACTGAGACGCCGATGCCTGCGGGACGCAGGTCGTCGCGCAGGCACAAAGCAAAGCCGCGCAGTCCGAACTTGGTCGCCGCGTACAGGGAGGCGCGGGCCGTCGCCGTCTTACCGGAGATCGACGAGATATAGACGAAGTGACCCGATCCCCGCGCGGTGAACGTCGGGATCAGCTCGCGAGTCATCTGCACCGGCACCTCCAGATTGACCCGAAGCGCCCGGTCCACCTGTTCGGCGGTGAAACTGTCGAGCTTGCCCGAGGCAGGCAGCGCCGCGTTCGCGACCAGCACGTCGATTGGGCCCGCGTCGGTGAGCAATGCCATGGCCGCGCCGGCCTCGGCGAGGTCGCTGACGATCGTGCGGTGCCCGCTGCCCGAAAGAGAAGCCACCAGCTCCTCGAGCTCCTGGGGTTTGCGTGAACTGACGATCAGCCGCGCGCCGCGATCGGCGAGCGCCTTGGCGATTGCCCGTCCGAGGCCGCCGGTCGCCCCGGTGAGCAGCACAGTCTTGCCGGTTAGCTCCATGGGGACGACGCTAGTCGATCTTGCGGCCGCTGAAGTATTCGAAGCGGTTCAGCACGTCGTAGGAGCCCCCGCCGGATACTGAAAACACCTTGTAGAGCAAACGCACCGATCTCGCCGGAATCTCGTCGTATCCGGCCAGCACGGGCTTCCGCTCCACCAGATGCAGGCTCGGATTCCAGGTTTCCAGATCGCGGGCGTGACGGATGCCCCACTTGATGATGCCCCTGGTGAACACCTTCGACAGCAGTGGTGCGAGCGCTGAGAGGGTATCGAAAAGCATTTCACCGCTACCGAATTGGTCTGTCAACCGTGCCAGCAGCCGACGTACCTCGCGTTCCTGCAGATACATCAGGAGGCCTTCGGCGACTACGAGCGTGGGCAGTCCGGTCGGGATGTCGGCCAACCAGTGCGGATCGGTCACTGACGATCCGATCATGTGATACCGCTCGGTGTCCTCATACAGTCGGCGACGCAACTCGATAACCCCCGGCTGGTCCACATCGAACCACTGCACCGATGTGGGCACCGACAGCCGGAACGCTCGGCCGTCGAGACCGCATCCGAGATGCAGGACGACCGCATCGGGGTTTCGACGCAGGAAGTCGGCACACCAGTCGTCAAGCTGTTTGGCGCGCAACACGACAAGATATTGGTTCGAAACCGGCAGCGAACTCCGATGGATTCGCTTGAAGTCGTAGTCGATGCGATCGACCGCCGCTGCGGCCGCATGGTCGCCCAGAATCGGTCGTGGCCGGCGGCTTTCATAGGCCCGCAGGTACAAGGTCACCAGGTTGGTCCACTCCACCGAACCCCACGCGACCGAACTGAAGTCGACTTTGTCGTGCGTCACGATTGCCTCTTCTTCTCGGGACGGTCCCCAGACTACGGAAGTCGGTATTCCAGCGCCGATACCCGCGAATCAAGCTGACGTTGTGCGGCTTTCGGCACGGTCAGGATGCAACCGGAATTGGCGCGGAAGGCAAACCGTAGCGTGCCGACCACGCCTTCGCAGTCCACGCAGGCCGACGGTGCAGGCCCATGACCCGGTTGATTGCGGTGCTGACGCAGTGCGGCGCGTCGAGCAGCAGCATGTGTCCGGCCGCGGGCAATTGCAGATGCGTCGCACCGGGGATGGCGGCGACCAAGTCTCGGGCATGAGCATCCGGGGTCGTCATGTCATTGGCCCCGCTGATGACGATGGTTTTTGCCGTGATTGACGCAAGGGAGCCGGACACGTCGTACTCCTTGAGGTCGAGCAGGAACCCGACCGCCGTCGCCGGCGATGCCGCACGGATCAGTTCCGTCGCGACTGCGACAAAACCGCGTCCCTCCAGACGTTCTGGGCCGGCGCACCTGGCCAAGGCGGCAAGCACCGGCCGAGTGACCTCCTTGATGGTCTGGTCGGTTGCGTGCCGAGGCATGCGCTCGACCAGATCGAACAGCACCCGGGTGGCCGGCGTGGCCAGGACCCGGCCCAGTCCTCGCTCCGACAGCCGCCCGGCTGCCGTGGCGATCAGGACCAGCCCCTGCGCCTGCACCGGTCGATCGAGGTCGGGCCGGCTCAGGTATGCCAGTGCCGTCATGCCACCCAGCGAATGCCCGACCAGGGTGAGCGGACCGGTGACGTGTAGAGCTTTCAGGACGTCGCCGAGATCTGCAGCGAGTCGCTCGACGCGGTAGGTGTGCATTGCGGCCCCGGCCGAGCCTCCGTGACCGCGGTGGTCGTAACTGATGATGCGCACGGCGTTGCCCCAGCGGCGGGTCAGCAGGCGGACCTGGAGCGCCCAGCTTTCTTGCGTCAGACACAGACCGTGTAGCAGGACGACGGTGTGAAGGCTGTCGCCGCTTGCGCCGTACTCGCGGACCGCCAGGCGCACACCATCACTGGTGATGACCGTTCGTTCAGCGTAATTCGCCGATGGCACAGTAAAATTCAGCCGAGCGGACACTGTGTACTCCTTGCCGGTGTCGATGTCTGGCAGGGAGTTCCTGCTCTGTTCGCTCGAAGCTACGTACCGGCGGTGAGCAAAGCACGCTTGTGCGCAATAGCCACACAACGGGCATTCTCGTCCTTTTGCGCATTGTGATCACCGGCGGTAGAGCGTGAGACACCGTCGGCAATCCCCCGACGAAAGCCGCACGTACCCAATCGATCTGGCCTGCAGTCCGCTAGACGACCCGAACGTCAGCTGGGGACCAGAAGGCCCGCATCGAGGTGATCCTGGCGTCGTCGTCGAACGTCATCAGGGAGATGGGCGAGATCCGGGTGCGACTGTTCCCGGCGTCGAGCGTGAGATGCCATAAGAAGGCCGCCTCGCCCGCGCCCACCCGTATTTCGGCGAGTTCGGTCTCCTTCTTCGCGTCCTGGAACGCCGCGTAAAACTCGTGGATCGAGTCGTGGCCGCGTCGGACCTCCGATCCGATCGGATCCTCGATCGTGGCGTCGGCGGCGAAAAGCGCCACCAGATCGTCCGCGGTGCCGCCGGCGACGAGTTCGAGATATTGGCTGACGGTCTGTGCAATGGCTTCCTGCGACGACATGGCCACGGACGCTACACCGTCGCGGTGAGCCGTGATCGCGGCGTTGGGCCAGCCAACCCGTGGCCATACACTAGGCAACATATGTACGGACGCTCCGCTCTGCTGCGTCCGCGGTATGCCACGATTGCGCCCTACGCAACCAGCGAAAACTCAGGCGTCCCAGTTCGAAGGAGTCTCAATGCCAAACCGATTGACTGACAAGGTCGCCCTCATCAGTGGCGGCGCCCGCGGCATGGGCGCGGCCCACGTTCGGGAGTTGGTCGCAGAGGGGGCCAAGGTGGTGTTCGGCGACATCCTCGACGACGAAGGCAAGGCCGTGGCGGCCGAGGTCGGCGACGACGCGCGTTATCTTCACCTCGACGTCACCGATCCCGATCAGTGGGATGCTGCGGTCGAGGCCACGCTGAGCGAGTTTGGCCGCCTCGACATTTTGGTGAACAACGCCGGCATCATCAACGTGGGACTCCTCGAGGACTACGCGTTGTCCGAATGGCAACGGATTCTGGACATCAATCTGACCGGCGTCTTCCTGGGTATCCGGTCGGTGGTCAAACCGATGAAGGCCGCGGGCCGCGGGTCCATCATCAATATCTCCTCTATCGAGGGATTGGCAGGCACCATCGCCTGCCACGGCTATACCGCGAGCAAGTTCGCCGTTCGGGGTCTGACGAAATCGGCGGCACTGGAGCTGGGGCCCAGCGGAATTCGGGTGAACTCCGTGCACCCCGGGCTTATCAAGACGCCGATGACCGAGTGGGTACCTGAGGACATATTCCAGACGGCGTTGGGCCGCGCGGCCGAACCCCGCGAGGTCTCCAGCCTCGTGGTGTACCTGGCCAGCGACGAATCAAGCTATTCCACCGGCTCGGAATTCGTTGTGGACGGCGGCTGCGTCGCGGGCCTTGGGCACAAAGACTTCTCCACGGTGGAAACCGCCGAACAACCCGAATGGGTCACCTAGGCGAGCCCGTCAGAACGCATCCGGATCCTGCTGGATCTCGGGTGGCACCGGGTGCTGATAAAGCCGTGAAGCGTTCTCCCAGGTGAATTTGCGGATCACGTCTTGCGGCAATCCGCCGATCTCCTCGTGGATCGTCTGTTGGGTGTGCGGCCAGGTCGAGTCGCAGTGTGGATAGTCGGCTTCCAACATGATGTTGTCGACACCGATCCGGTCGTACTGCACGAACGATGACTTGTCCTCCACCGCGCAGAACCAGAAATTACGCGTGAAAACCTCTGCGGGTGTCAACGTCTCCCCTAGCGCCTGCCACGTGCCGTACATCTCGTGATAGCTGAGCATGTGGTCCAGGCGATCCAACAGCCCTGCAACCCAACCGATTCCGCCTTCGGACAAGCAGATCTTGAGATCGGGGAATCGACTGGGCAGCCCGGAGTACAGCCAGTCCACGGCCGCCGAGATGGCGTAGGCGAAGAACAACACGCCCTGCACATCCGGTGGCGCGTCCTCGGTGGTCGACGGTGACGAACCCGAAGAACCGATGTGCAGATTCACCACGGTGCCGGTCTCGGCGCAGGCTGCCATCATCGGCTCCCAGTGGCCGGAATGGACGCTCGGGAACCCGAGCATCGCCGGGTTCTCGCTGAACGTCACTGCGTGAAAACCACGCTCGGCATTTTCATAGATCATCTTTGCGCCGAGCTCGGGATCCAGCAGCCAGGGCAACTGGCACGGGATGATCCGTCCGGGATGAGCTCCGGCCCACGCTTCCAGATGCCAGTCGTTCCACGCCCGCACGGAAGCCAGGGCGAGGTCGCGGTCCTCGGTCACCAGCTGCAGCCGTTGCCCGGCGAATCCCGGCAGGAAGGACGGGAAATTCAGCGACGCATAGATCCCATTCAGGTTCATGTCCTTCACTCGCGCATCGATATCCCAAGCACCCCTGCGCATTTCATCGAAACGGACCGGCTCGAAACCATACTCCGACACCGGTCGCCCCACCACGGCGTTGAAGCCGACATTGGGCAGTACCTGACCGTCGTACACCCAGGTCTGTCCCCCTTGCGGGGTGTCCACCACTTTGGGTGCCCGGTCGGCGAACTTTCGCGGGAGACGTCCGGTGAAGGTATCCGGCGGTTCGACGATGTGATCGTCCACTGAGATCACCGTGTACCGGCGTGCCGCCCTGGGCGGATCCGGCAACAGCGTGACCGTGCGGTCTTCGCCTGTCTTCGCGGTGGTGAAGTTCAGGTTGGCGGCTAGGTCGTCAATCGATTTCACGTCGGTGGTCTCCCGGGTTATCAGGTGAGGACATCGGGGTCGGCTTTGATCGTCATTCGCGCCGCGCCCGCCCAGTAGACCTCGGCGGCACGTTCGATCAGCGAAGCCCGCATGCCGACCATGTCCGACCAGTTCATCTGCGAGGGTTCCTTGCCGGTCAACATGACGTCATAGGCCAACTTGCACACCCGTTCGATGGATGCCGCCCGATAGACCGCTTCTCCCAGATTGCGGCCGGTGGCGATGACGCCGTGGTTGGCCAGGATCGTCAGATTCGCCTGACCGATGTGTGCCGCGAGATCGGCTGCCCGAGAAGGGCTGTCGACTTCACCGTCATAGGCGTTGACGAGGCACAGGTCATCCAGGAACAGCGATCCGGTCTGGTGCAGGAGTTCGGGCAGCCGGCCGAGTGCGGCGAGCACGCAAACGTAGTACGGGTGATTGTGGATGACCACACGGGCGTCCTCGCGGACCCGGTGTAGTTCGGTGTGGATGTGGATGGCCGGCGTGACATCCCACCGGCCGCGCACCACCCGGGCATCAGCGTCCACCGCGCAGATGTCCGATGCGGTGAGCTCCTGCCACCACAATCCCCACGGGTTGACCAGCATGTCGTTGTTGCCCTCGAGTTGCCAGGTGATGTGTCCGGCCATGTTCTCCGCGAAACCGATCGAAGCGAGGTGCCGGAAGGCTACGGCGAGCGCTTGTTCGTCGGACAGATCGACGCCGATCGGGGGCACAATCGAAGGCGCCCACACCTCCAGGCCCCCTCGCCGTGCGTTAGGAGCGTTCATTTCCGGCCTCCATCCTGGCTCGAATATCTTCGCGGAGCTGGCCTTTGGCGACTTTGCCGCCGGAAGATCGGGGTAGCTCGCCGACCACGATCAGTGCTTCGGGCAGCAGTTCCTTGGAAACTCCCTGCGCGAGCAAATGCGTCACGAGATGGGTTAAGTCGACGGTGTGCGAGTCAACGAGTTCGGCATAGAGACAGACCTTTTCGCCGAACACCGGGTCGGGCATCGCGACTGCTGCCGCTAACGCAACTGCCGGATGCGTCATAACCGCGTCTTCGACCTGTGCCGCGCTGATGTTCTTGCCGCCTCGCAGAATGAAGTCAGACGTTCGGCCGGTCACGCTCAGATAGCCGTCCGAGTCGATCTCGCAGATATCGCCCATGCGCATCCACCCGTCGCGGGTGAACAGCTTGTCGTGGTCGGTGCCGCCTTCTAAACCGGTGAGATACCCGAGGCTGGTCGCCGGGCCGCGGCACGCGGGCTGGCCGTGCCCCGTGTGCGTGACATCCTGATCACCATCGAAGAGCCGAACCGCCATCTCCGGAACGATACGACCACCGGTGCGGAGTCGCCGTTGCAGCGAGTCGTCCAGCGTGGTCCCGCTGAGCAGACCCGTCTCGTTCGAGCCGTAGAACTGCAGGATTTTGGCTCCGGTGAGTTCTTCGAACTCCGCGGCCGGTCGGTACGGCAGCGCCTCGCCTCCGGCGAAAACCACCCGCAGCGAGCTCAGGTCGTATTGCCGGCAGCTTTGGTCGGCCATCAGCATCGTCAATTGCGTACTGACACAACACAAGACCGTTGCCTTGTGCCGCGCTATCGCCGCGCTGGCCGACCGCGTGCTGAACCGTTGCAGAATCACCGAGGTGGCGCCCAGGTGGATCGGAGTCGTGTGGCTGGTCCAGATCCCGAAGCCGAACGGCATCGGTATGACGGGCAGAATCACGTCGTCAGACGTCAGTAGACCGTTGGCGACGGCCTTTTGGTGGAAATAATGCCAACGGTTCTGGGTGTGCACGACGCATTTGGGCAGCCCCGTGGTTCCCGATGTGGAGTTGATCAAGAAGACGTCATCGGGGCCGAGTTGGGAGTCAATTCCTAACGTTCGGGGGGGCACGTCCACGTTGCAGCGCAGGGCCGTCCCGTCATGGCTGAGCACCATGACCGGCATCGACTGATCGGCAGCCGCAGCCGTCGCGGCGGCGCTGCGCGGCTGATCGCAGATCAGGATCTGCGGCCGCGTAGTACGCAGTAGCTGGGTGGCCTCGCGCGTCCCGGCTCGCGCGCCGATGCCGACGACGACGGCACCGCATCGCTCCACGGCGATGAGCAGGACGTGGATGGCGGCCGAGTCGCCATGCCAGACCGCGATCCGAGCACCCCGGGCGACTCCACAACCGGCCAACTGTTCGGCTAGAGAGGTTGCAGCGGCGTCGAACTCACGCCACGTCAGAATCGCGTCGGGATCGCTGCCGCGATGCTCTTCAACGTCGACGTACGCCGCACGATCGCGCGACTCCTCGGCGTTACGGCGCACCGCGTCCGACAGCGTCGAGTCGGACCACCAGCCTGCAGCGCGATACCGCGCTGCGTCGTCGGCGGCGAATGCCGGCGATCGCACAATGCTCAGCGCGCCAGCGGTCATGAACAAATGATAGGAAGGCGGCTTGTGACGGAGATCAGGGCATCGTAGCGCCAGGACGAGGGGTGGCCCGCTGACCTGGACTCCAAGAATTCGTAGAGAACCTTCCAAGGACGGTCCCGGAGTCTGATGTCGTCCAAACCGGGACCCGTCCGAGCACGCACAGGAGTGAGAACACCGTCATGGCCATCGTCGAATCGCCGGCACACCATCACCCCCACTTTCCTGGATCGCATTACGGCGCCCCTCCGGGCCCGGTCGCAGGTCCGACGGACTACCGGGAGTCGCCAAGACGCCACCCTTGGGAGATCGGACTGCTCGTATTAGTCATCCTGTCCAGCGTCGTGCTCTATCTGGTCGCGTTCGCGGTGGTGCTGTCGGGTAAGGCCAGCCTGCTCTGGCTTTCGATCCTGGCCACGCCGATCGTGCTGTTCTTGGGCCGCGGGTTGAACTACGGCCGGCAGCGGGCGAACGGCGTCAAAATGTCGCCCACCCAATTTCCCGAGGGTTACTGGCTCGTCGTCGAGGCCGCCCAGCGTTTCGGACTCAACGAAGTGCCGGACGCCTATGTCGTGCTGGGTAATGGCCAGATCAATGCCTTCGCCAGCGGTCACGGATTCCGTCGCTACGTGGTGGTTTACAGCGACTTGTTCGAGATCGGCGGCCAAGCCCGCGACCCAGAGGCACTGGCATTCGTCATCGGCCACGAAGTGGGTCACATCGCTGCCGGGCACGCGTCCTACTGGCGCCAGCTGAGTCAGCTGGCCATGAAGATTCCGTTTCTGGGCCAGGCACTGTCTCGGTCGATGGAGTACACCGCCGATAACTACGGGTACGCATTTCGCCCCGAAGGTGCCCGCCGCGCCATCGGTGTGCTCAGCGCTGGGAAATACCTGCTGCGGTGGGTGGATTTCGACGGCATGGCCGACCGGGCCGGCGCAGAGACGGGATTCTTCGTCTGGCTGGCCAACATGTTGGCGTCGCATCCGGTAAACACCTGGCGGGCTTCGGCGCTGCGCAACCGCGTTGTCGCGGGCTCCCTGTTCTTCCGGCCCAAGCACCCGGCCCCAGCCATGCCGCAGCCGTGGCCACCAGCCCAAAACTCCGCGTGGGGCCGCTAGACCCCGGATGTAACGCGGCGCGCACGCCGGACCGGTAATTGCATGTACTCACCTCGTCACAGTGTGCGACCGCGAGTCACGGGGAAGACCCTAGCCATGACCCCGAACAAGCACGACCTCGCCGTGCACATGGCCAAGCTCGCCCAATCGGTGGCAGTTCCGCGTTCAGTGAAGGACATCCTGGCCACGGTCACGGCCGCAGCGGTCGAATTGATCCCTGGCGCCGACACGGCAGGAGTGTTGTGGCTTCACAAGGGCGGCTTCGAGTCGCTCGGCGATGTCACTGACCTCCCCGAGAAACTCGACCAGCTGCAACACGACTGGCAAGAAGGCCCCTGCTATCAGGCCGCACTCGAGGACACGGTCGTTCGGACCGACGATTTCCGCGTCGAAGAGCGATGGCCGCACTACGCGCCGGCCGCCGTTGAGCTCGGAGTGCTCAGCGGCCTGTCCTTCAAGCTTTTCACCGCCGAGCGCGCGGCGGGTGCGCTGAACCTTTTTGGATTCGAGTCCCAGGCGTGGGACGCCGACGCCGAAACCATCGGAACCGTCCTCGCGGCGCACGCCGCGGCGGCGATTTTGGCCAGTCGCCAAGACGAGCACATGCAAGCAGCGCTGGCCAGCAGGGACCGCATCGGCCAGGCGAAGGGCGTCATCATGGAGCGCTTCGGCGTCGACGAAATACGCGCTTTCGAGATGCTGCGGGTGCTATCCCAGGAGAGCAACTCGAAGCTTGTTGACATTGCGCAACGAGTCCTCGATACCCGGGCCAACAGCAGCTAGCCAGCTAGCGGTCAGCCGCTCTTGAGCCGGATCTTCCAGCGCACGAAGCTGAGGTAGAAGATGCTGAGGAACACCAGCATGCCCATGTCGAAGGACCACGCACCGACGGTGTGCTTCCAGTGTGAATCCCTTGGGACTTGCGGCACCTTCGTCAGTTCGGTGAGGTCGACCGTGGAGGCCGACGTTGCGAAGCCCCATCGCGCCGGCGTGAACCAGGACATCTGGTCGAGCCCGATGCGGTTGGTGACCGGAATCATGCCGCCCGAGAACACCAGCTGCGACATGACCGCCACCACGAGCAGGGGCATGATCTGTTCGCTGGTCTTGGCCAGAGACGACAACACCAAACCGAGCATCGCCGAGGCGATGGTCGTTGCCGCGATGTCGGCGAACAGCTCCAGCGGGGCACTGCCGAGCGCGACGGCACCCTTGGTGGGACCACCCTTGCCCAGCAGCGCGATCACGGTCACGATCGCCGACTGAACGAGCGCGAGCACCGTGTAGACGCACACCTTGGCCAGCAGATACGCCGTGGTCGACAGGCCGACCGCCTGTTCGCGCAGGAAGATGGCCCGCTCACCGATGAGGTC
>JAVROG010000485.1:0-6803 GCA_032162865.1 Mycobacterium sp.
CAGCGGATTGCGTCACCTCAACGGCTTTCCCGGCGGGCCACCGCCCCGGCTCGCGTTGTCCCTGGGTGACACCCTGGCCGGCATGTTCGGAGCCCAGGGTGCACTCGCTGCGCTCTACCGCCGCAGCGTCACCGGACGCGGGCAGGTGGTCGATGTAGCCCTGACCGAATCCTGTTTGGCCGTTCAGGAATCCACGATCCCGGATTATGACTTCGGTGGCGTGGTGCGCGGTCCTTCAGGCACTCGGTTGGAAGGCATTGCGCCGTCGAACATCTATCGCAGTGCCGACGGCTCGTGGGTGGTCATCGCCGCCAACCAGGACACCGTTTTCGCCCGTCTGTGCAAGGCCATGGGGCGCCCGGAACTGGTCACCGACGACCGGTTCGGCACGCACGGCGCCCGGGGTCGCAACCAGGACGAGTTGGACCAGATCATCGGCACCTGGGCCGCCGAGCGCCAACCCGCCGAGATCATCGAAACCCTTTCCACCGCAGGCGTGATCGCCGGACCCATCAATACCGTCGCCGAGGTGGTCAACGACCCACAGTTGCGAGCCCGCGGCATGCTGATCCAGCATCACGACGAACGAGTCGGGCGCGACGTGCTGGGACCGGGTGTCGTGCCGGTGCTCTCGGAGTCCCCGGGCGGCGTCCGCAACGCCGGTCCCGCACGCCCGGGACAGCACAACGAGGATGTCTATACCGGGCTGCTCGGCAAGACCGCCGAGCAAGTCGCCCTGTATGTCGCCGAGGAGGTGTTATGACCACCCACGTCGAAATTCGCGAGGTGTCGCTGCGCGACGGCTTGCAGATCGAGAAGCCAATCCCGTTGTCGGCCAAGCTCGAACTGTTGGCCGCGGTAGCCGCCACCGGAGTGCGGGAGGTGGAGGCCACAGCCTTTGTGTCACCGTCGAAGGTGCCGTCGATGGCCGACGCTGCCGAACTCGCCGCCGAATTGCACAACTTCCCCGGCATCGAGTTCTCCGCGCTGGTGGCCAGTCCCAACGGCGCCAAGCGTGCCATCGCCGCGGGATTGCGATCGATCGAGTACGTGGTCGCGGCCGACGATGCATTCAGCATGCGCAACGTCGGGCGCACCAGTGCCGAGGCCACCGACCAGATCGGCGAGATCGTCGCCATCGCGCACGACGGCCCCCCTGGCTCTCAAGTCACCGTTGAGGTCATCGTCGCCACCGCATGGGACTCGCCTTTCCAAGGACCCACCCCGCCCCAGCGCGTCCTCGATATCGCCGCCGCGGCGCGCGAACAGGGTGTGGACCGGTTCTCCATCGCCGACACCATCGGCACCGTGACCCCGGGCCGGGTGACTTCGCTGATCGCGCAGGTGCGCCCGGTGATCGGTGACCTGCCACTGGGCGGCCACTTCCACAACACCCGCGGCGCCGGGCTGGCCAGCGCCTACGCGGCGGTCACAGCCGGCGTCACCCGGCTGGACGCTTCGGCGGGTGGGCTGGGCGGTTGTCCGTTCGCGCCCGGTGCCACCGGCAACATCGCGACCGAGGACCTGGTGTACCTGCTGACCGACAGCGGATTCGAGGTCGACGTGGATCTGCAAGCGGCCATCGCCGCTGCACAGGTCGCTAAATCGGCTGTCGGCCATGACCTGCCGAGCGCCTTGTTGCGCGCAGGAGACCGGATCAGAAGCTGATGCCCGCTGAACTGGTTAGCGCCAAAGGCCGACAGACCCGCCAGGCCATCGAACTTGCCGCGCGGAAACTGTTCGCCGAACGGGGTTTTCATGGGACCACCCTGGCCGATATCACCTCGGCTGCTGGAAAGTCGTCCGCGGTGTTCTACCGCTACTTCACCGACAAGGAAGATCTGCTGGCCGCCCTGGCCGAGTCGTTCCTGCATGATGTCGTGACACCGTCCGGGCTCAGCCTGCACCTGCCCGACTCGCCCCCGCAAGCGGGAGGTGCCCCCACCGAAGCTGACAACTTCTTTACTTCCGTCGTGACCGGCTATTGGAGCATGTTCAAGCAGAACATCGGCATCATGATCGCGGTGGCTCAACTGGCGGCCACCCAGGAGCGATTCGCCGCGGTGCAGAACGAATTTCGGCGCTTCGGCATGGACATCGTGGCCGCCTCCGTCCGCCGGGCCCAGGAGCAGGGCTACGGAACCGAACTCAACCCGGAACACACCGCGGCCGCCATCGCGCTGCTGTTCGAGAATTTCACCACCGTTTTCGTGGGTAGGCCGAACTTGGGGGTCACCATCACCGACGAAGACGCGATTGCCATGCTGTCCAGGATTTGGAAAAAGACGCTGTACGGGTTCTAGCGGTACGACCAGAGGAGAACATCAACGTGGATTTCGACCTGCCAGAACACCTTCCGGGCGTACTCGCCGAGATCGACGAGTTCATCGAGACCCAGATCAAGACGCTGGAGCGCGAACACATCCAGTACTTCGACCATCGCCGGGAGAATGCCCGTACCGACTGGGACAACGACGGTATCCCGCGGCGCGAGTGGGAAGACCTACTCGGTGAGATGCGCAGGCGCGCCGACAAGGCGGGCTGGCTGCGCTACGGCCTGCCTGCGCAGTTCGGTGGCCGCGACGGAAGCAACATCGACATGGCCGTCATCCGGGAACATCTGGCGCACAAAGGGCTAGGGCTACACAACGACCTGCAGGACGAATCGTCGATCGTCGGCAATTTCCCCCAGGTCATCATGATGGACCGGTTCGGCACCGATAAACAGAAGAAGGAATGGACCGAGGCGCTCATCACCGGCGAGCGGTCCATGGCGTTCGGACTGACTGAACCCAATCACGGATCGGACGCCACCTGGTTGGAGACCACCGCCGTTCGCGATGGTGATGACTGGGTGATCAACGGCGCCAAGCGATTCAACACCGGCGTGCATCGCGCCACCCACGACCTGGTGTTCGCCCGCACGTCGGGTGAACCGGGACAGGCGCGCGGCATCTCCGCGTTCCTGGTGCCGACCGACACCCCCGGCTTCACCGTGCCGTACTACTGGTGGACGTTCAACATGCCGACCGACCACGGCGAGGTGGAACTCAAAGATGTCCGGGTGCCCAACGACGCGGTGCTCGGCCAGGTGGACCGTGGCCTCGAAGTGGGCCAGACGTTCTTGCACGAGAACAGGATTCGTCAGGCGGCCAGCAGTCTGGGTGCCGCCCAGTACTGCATCGACCGCGCCGTGGCCTATGCCGGCGAGCGCATCGTGTTCGGCAAGCCGCTGTCGGTGAATCAGGCCGTGCAGTGGCCCCTGGTCGAACTGCAGACCGAGGCGCAGATGGTACGCCTGCTGGTGTACTACGCGGCCACGCAGTTGGACCGCAACCACCACATGGAGGTCTCCGACAAGGTGTCGATGGCCAATTACCGGGCCAATCGCCTGGTGTGCAACGCGGCCGATCGCGCCATGCAGGTGCTCGGCGGCATCGGCTACAGCCGGCACGAGCAGCTCGAACATATTTACCGCCACCACCGTCGCTACCGGATCACCGAGGGCGCCGAGGAGATTCAGATTCGCCGGGTTGCCCAGCGGCTGTTCAAGTTTGGCAAAAGGTGACGCTGCTGGACAGCCTCACGGAGCTGTTGGGTTCCGTCCTGGGCGAACAGGTAGCCATCGACAATCTGCGGGTGCTCACCGGCGGCGCCAGCCGCACCACCTGGGCGTTCGACGCCGTCACGGGCGATGCGCGACGGTTGCTGATCCTGCGCACCGGCCCACCCGATGACGTGCACGCCGGCATGGAATTGGAAGCACGGGTCCAGGCCGCCGCCGCAGCGGCCGGAGCGCCGGTCCCACATGTCCTCATCGCCGACGACTCCGTTGCCTCCCTGGGCGATCCGTTCCTGATCTGCGAGGAGATCAAGGGCGAGACCATCGTTCGGCGCATCCAACGTCAGCTCAAGGATCCGGCAGGCTTGCTACGTCAGTGCGCGCAGGCCGTCGCCGCCATCCACCGGGCAGATACGAACGTCCCCGGCCTAACCCGCGAAGACCCCATCGGGCAGTGGCGGGAGCGGCTCGACGGTATGGGCGACACCACCGCCACCTTCGAGTGGGCCTTCCGCTGGCTGACCGCCCACCGACCGTCACCCTCGCCCGAGGTGCTGGTGCACGGCGATTTCAGGATGGGCAACCTCATCGTCGACGGATCCGAGTTGGCGGCCGTATTGGACTGGGAGCTGGTGCACGCGGGCGAGGCTTATGAAGACCTGGCCTGGTTTTGCGTGCGCGCCTGGCGCTTCGGCGCACCCGCCAGCCACGGGGCCGGCGGCCTGGGCAGCATCGAGAGTTTTCTGCGCGCCTATGAGGAAGCCAGCGCGACTACCGTCGATCGAGTGGCATTCCACTGGTGGCTGGTACTTGCCACGCTGCGCTGGGGTGTCATCTGCCGGTATCAGGCGGAGCGCCACTTGAGTGGCCAGACCCGCTCGGTGGAGCTGGCGACGATCGGGCGCCGGGTGTGCGAGAACGAGTGGGATCTGCTCGACCTGCTCGCCGGGGCCGATCATGACTGAGCTGCACGGTCGGCCGACAGCGGCCGAGCTGGTCGCCGCCGTCGCCGAGTTCCTGGAACACGACGTCCGCGACGCCACCACCGGGCAGGTCAATTTCCACTCCCGGGTCGCCGCCAACGCCCTGCGGATGGTCGAGCGGGAACTGCAGAATCCAGGCGAGTCCGACGTGCGCGACGCGCTGGCCGACCTCGGCTTCGCCGACGAAGCCGCCCTTTCCGCCGCCATCCGGGACGGCACGCTGGATGACCGTGCCGACGACGTCATCGCCTGTCTGGACACATTGGTGCGCCATCGGTTGGCGGCTGCTCACCCCGGATACGACAAGCAATAGGAGGCCGCACATGTCCCCGACCATCGCCGAGGTCGCCGACCGGCTGTTCACCGCCATCGAGAACGGCGATCAGGCGACGGTCGATCAGATGTGGAGCGACGACATCACGGTCTGGCGGGTCGGCGCCCGCCACGACGACGAAAAGGCCCGCGCGCTGCGCGTGATCGGGTGGTTCATTTCCACCACCGCCGAGCGGCGCTACGAGATCCTCGACCGACAGGAATTCGAGAACGGGTCCGACCGGGGATTTCTCCAGCAGCATGTGCTGCACGCAACCGGCCACGCCGGCCAGTCGATCGCGCTGCGGGTTTGTATCGTGATCAAGTTGGACAAAGAAGGTCTTATCAGCAGAATCGACGAGTATTTCGACCCTGCCGGCATGGCACCCTTGCTCCACCAGTAATAGGAAACACATACCAACGACCAGTGAGAGACCCGAGATGACCACGCTGGAAACTCTGCTCACCGACCCCGAGACCGCCGGGTCGTGGGCTCTCGTGCCGGATCGCTCGGCGATCACCTTCCGGATCAAGAACATGTGGGGCGTGCTGCCCGTCAAAGGGAAGTTCACCGAGTTCAGCGGCGACGGCCGGCTAACCGACCAAGGCGCGGTTTCCGGCCGGATCGAAATCCAGGTGCCGTCGCTGGACACCGGCATCGGCCGCCGCGACCAGCACCTGCGCAGCGAAGACTTCTTCGACGCCGAGCGCTTCCCGCAGATCACCGTCGTCGCCAACGCCCTGCGGCCGGGCACCGGCAAAGCCGCCGACCTGCAGACCGAATTCACCATCAAGGGCGTGACCGAACCGGTCTCGCTGCCGGTGACGATCACCCAACTCGAGGACGGTTCGGTGCGGATTTCGGGCAAGGGCACGCTCGATCGAGCGCAGTTCGACCTGGGCTGGAACAAACTGGGTGTGATGTCCGACACGGTCACGGTTGCGGCCGAAGCCGTCTTCGTGCGGTCGGCGGGCACCGCGTGAATTAACATCTGGACCGTGCCCGACTCGAGCAGCCCCCTGCAGATCCTCGTCTACAGCGACAACGTCCAGACCCGCGAGCTGGTGATGCAGGCTTTGGGTAAGCGCCTGCACCCGGATCTGCCCGAGTTGAACTATGTCGAGGTCGCCACCGGCCCGATGGTGGTCCGGACGATGGACGAAGGCGGCATCGACCTGGCCATTCTCGATGGGGAGGCGACGCCGACCGGAGGTATGGGGATCGCCAAGCAGTTGAAGGATGAACTCTCGGCGTGTCCACCGATCTTGGTGCTCACCGGTCGTCCAGACGATGCGTGGCTGGCCAACTGGTCACGCGCCGAAGCGGCAGTACCGCATCCGCTCGATCCCATCCTGCTGGGCCGCACGGTCCTCAGCTTGTTGCGCGCTCCCGCGCACTAGCCCTGACTAAGCGCGAAGCTAGCTAAGCGCCTCGGATCTGAACCTTCTGGGCTTCTTCTTCTTCGACTGCCCGAGGGTGAAACTCCCCGGGTGCGATCTGCGGCCGTAGGGTGGCCACTGCTTCCTCTGCCTCTGCCTCTGCCGGCTCGCCGGGCGACTTCGAACCATCCTTGGCCTGCGACGACGCCGCCGCTCGAAGTCCCGAGACCGGAATTCCGGACGCCGCCTGCTGTGCGGCGGGCCTTTCTTCGCCGGGGGCGGCCTGCGCCGCAATGCCGGGCCCGGCAGTGGGCAGCACGGTCATGGTGGGCACCTCGGCTTCCGGTGTCTCGGAAGACTGGGCGGCTTCGGCGGCTTCGGTCGACTCCGCTTCGGCAGTGACCTCTTCGTCCTTCTCGGACTTGGTGGGGACCGGTATCGACGGACTGTCACCGAGCAGACCGGTGCGGGCGAGGCCGCCCATCGGCATCGGCATCATGCCGAAGCCACCGACGCCCGCACTGGTCACGCCGGCGTTGGCGGTGGTGACTTGTGCGCTGGTGGCA
>JAVROG010000486.1:0-4986 GCA_032162865.1 Mycobacterium sp.
CAACGCGGTGCGCCAGCGGGCGTGATAGTTGCGCAAGCGCGCCAACTGGACGTTGGCGCGCACCCGGGCGAGAAGCTCCGCGGCGGCGAATGGCTTGACCAGGTAGTCGTCGGCACCAGCCAGCAGACCTTCGATCGAGGCGTCCTGGCCCGCGCGCGCGGACAGCAGCAGTACGGGTGTTGCGGCGGTACGTGGGTCCGCGCGCAGCGCCGCGACCAGTTGCAGACCATCAAGCCGCGGCATCATGACGTCACTGATGACCAGGTCGGGAAGTTGGGCGCGGATGGCCTCCAGTGCCAGCTGGCCGTCGCCGAGGGCACTCACCTCGTAGCCAGCGGCTGTCAGCAGGCTGGTCAGGTATTGGCGCATGTCGACGTTGTCGTCGGCGACCAGCACGCGCGCCCGGCCGCCATCGTGTTCGCCTGGGGCCGCAGCCGCCAAAGCAGCAACGCCTGCCGTCGCGCTCGCGTCGAACGAGGTGGGATCGGTGTCCGTCGGCACCCAACGCAACGCTTCCTGCACGTATGATCCGGCGATCGCGCCGGCTGACCGATGGTCTTCCCGCGGTGGGGCGAGTTCCTCGGCGGGCAGGTGCGCTGTGCCGAACGGCAGCCGCATGGTGAACGTGGTGCCCACGCCCTCGCGGCTCTCGGCAGTGATGACGCCACCATGGAGGCCGACGAGTTCTTTGACCAGCGCCAATCCGATTCCGCTGCCTTCGGCGGACCTGGCGCGGGGCGTCTCGATGCGGTGGAAACGCTCGAACAGCCGGGGCATCTCGGTGGCGGAAACGCCGATGCCGGTGTCGCTGACGGTCACTGTCGCATGGGCATCCCGGCGGTCCGGGGCGTCTTCGCGGGCCACCCGGACACTGATTGAGCCGTCGATGGTGAACTTCAACGCGTTGGAGAGCAGGTTGAACACCACCTTCTCCCACATCTCGCGATCCAAGTACACCGGTTCGTCGAGCGGCGGACAGTCCACGGTGAACGTCAAACCCGCCTGCTCGATCGCCGAACGGAACACGCTGGCCAGTTCGGCGGTAACGGATGCGAGCTCGACGGGCTCGAATTGGGCCCGCATTCGTCCCGCCTCGATGCGCGAGAAATCCAGCAGCGTGTTGACCAGCTTGGCAAGCCTCAGGCCGTTGCGGTGAACGAGCTCCAATTCTTGGCGGGTGTGCTCATCGATGCCGCTGGCCCGGCTGCGCAACTGCTCGACCGGTCCAAGGATCAAAGTGAGCGGAGTGCGGAACTCGTGGCTGATGTTGGAGAAGAACGTGGTTTTCGCTCGGTCGAGTTCGGCGAGTTCCTCGGCGCGGCGCTGCTGAGCCCGATAGCTGCGTGCGCTGCCGACTCCCGCAGCGAGGTATGCGGCGACCAGCTCGACGAAGCCACGGTAGCCGTCATCCAGCTCGCGGTGTCGGTTCAGGGCAGCGACCAGGAACCCGACGGGCGCGCCGCCCTGTTGCAACAAGGGCGTCACCAACGCGTGCGTGGGTGGCTCGATCCAGGCGCCGGTCGGCAGACTCGGCTTAGCGGAAAGTTCGATCAGTTCGGCTTCCCCCAGGGCCGCTTTCTCGACGGGCCACACCAACCGGTCGCTGCTCGGCAGCAGTTCCGGAGCCAACGGATGTCCGTAGGCGATTCCACTGACGCCCGCCAGGTGCGCGTCACCGTTGTCCCCGAACAGGTAGGTCAGGGTAAAGGGAAGGTCGTAGGGATTATTGGCGAGTTGGTGGCCGGCGAAATCGAGTAACTGTCGTTCGGTCCGAACGACACTCGGATCAGAACCCAGGTCACGCAGCGTGGCCATGCGACGTTGCGCGATCACCCCTTCGGTGTCCTCGCTGACCACGCAGAGCATGCCGACGACGCTCGCGTCCTCAGCGCGTAACGGGCTGTAGGAGAAAGTGTGATACGTCTCCTCGGGGTAGCCGGACCGCTCCAGGATGAGCATCAACGCTTCGTCCCAGGTTGACTCCGCGGTGGAGAGCACGCGGTCGACCCGGGGGCCGATGTCTGTCCATATCTCGGCCCACACCTCGCTGGCCGGACGCCCCAACGCCCATGGGTACTTACGGCCCAAGGTGTCGCGACGGTAGGCGGCGTTGCAGAAGAAGGTGAGTTCCGGACCCCAACCCATCCACATCGCATACTTTGACGACAGCAAAATGTTCACGGCGGTACGAAGGCTCTGTGGCCAGCCGTCCACTGGTCCCAGCGGCGTGGACGACCAGTCGACTGCAGCCAGATCGCGGCCGATCTCTTGGTCTGCGCGGAAGACCACTGACATCCCTCTCACGTGAGGATTGGTCGTACGCACTGGCTGCTCAATGCGGTCGGAACGTTACCCGACACTTAGTATCGCGAACCAGCAATGGGCGAATTTTGGGGGCGTACCTCACCTTTTGCTGGCCGCCAGCGGCGCGGCAATATCTTCGAGCGACTTGCCTTCGGCATCAACGGCGAGGAACCAGGCGATCAGTCCGCCGGCAATCATCACCGCCGCGCCAAGCAGATAACCCAGGAACAGCGGAAGGGATCGGACGGCATCGCCGATGAGCGCGCCATAGATCACCGGCCCGAGGGACCCGAAGCACTGGGCGATGGCGAAAAACACCGCGATCGCCTTCGCCCGGACCTCCAGCGGAAAGATCTCGCTCACGGTGAGGTAGGCCGCGCTGGCCCCTGCCGATGCGAAATAGAAGATGATGCACCAGGCGAGGGTCTGGGTAATGGCGTTGAGCAACCCGGCCTGAAACAGCGCCGAGCTGATGGCCAGCAGGGTTCCGGACAGCAGGTAAGTGCCGGTGATCATCTTTCGGCGGCCGATGGTGTCGAAGAGGCGCCCGATCGTCAACGGCCCCAACAGGTTTCCTGCGGCGAACGCGATGAGGTACAGCGGCGTCGACCCCGACGGCACGCCGTAGAACTTGCCCAGCACCAGGGTGTAGGTGAAGAAGATGGCGTTGTACAGAAACGATTGGCTGATCATCAGCGAAGCACCCAGCACGGACCGACTCGGGTAATCGCGAAAGAGCACTCGGGTCAACGCGAGGTAGCCGATGTCAGCGGTGGGCCGCAACTCGATGGCCTTCGCGGGATCGACGGCGGGCAGCGTTACACCGGTGGCTGCCACCTCCTGCTCGATGTAGGAGATGGTGTGTTCGGCTGCCTCGGCGTGGCCGTTCATGACCTGCCAGCGCGGGCTTTCCGGCAGGTTCCGGCGGACCAACAGAATCACCACCGCCAGGACCGGACCGATCAGGAATGCCAGCCGCCAGCCAAGACTCAGGTCGATCACCCTGAGGAAGACGAACGTGCCCAGCGTCCCGATGATCGCTCCGGCCCAGTACGTTCCGTTGACTGCGATGTCGACCCGGCCCCGGTAGCGGGCCGGGATGAGCTCATCGATCGCCGAGTTGATGGCCGCGTACTCACCGCCGATGCCCATCCCGGCGATGAATCGGGTGATGTAGAGGTAGGTGAGCCAGCCGACGCTGTTGCCCAGCGTGAACGCGGTGAGACCGCTGCCCAGCAGATACACGCCCAGGGTGATCATGAAGAGGTTGCGCCGGCCCAGCTTGTCGGACATGCGTCCGAAGTAGAGCGCGCCGACCACCTCGCCGGCCAGATAGATGGTGGCGACCAACCCGACCGCCGCGGACGACATGTGCAGGGTCTCGGGCTGGGTGAGCGTGTCGGCGACCGCGCTGGCCACCGTGATTTCCAAACCATCGAGGACCCAGGCGACACCGAGCGCCACCACCATCCGCGTATGAAACGGCGACCAGGGCAGCCGGTCGATGCGGGCGGGAATCAGACTGCGGATCGAACCTTCTTCAGGCACCCGACCGAGGGTACTGGGCATAGACACGTTCGCCGGTGATCAGGTTGGCTTCGTCGAAGCCGAACACCGCCCACAGCCGAACCTCGAACTTCTCGCCCGTCGCGGCCGGCGTGCCGCGCAGCCAGAATTCGATCAACACATCGCCGTCCTCGAGGTGGGTGAGCTCGATGAGTTCGTTGGTCTGGTCCGGCACGAAGGTGCGACCCTCGATCCAGTACTTCATGACGTCGTGTGCCCCGTCGATGACGGTCCCGTCGGGCAGTTCGTAGCGGGCGTGGCTGAATGTCGCCATCGTCCGGTCCCATTCCTGCACATTCTCGCTCTGCATATGCTCGACGACCACCGCTTCGCGGCGCGCCCGCCGATCCGGATCGGCCATCAGCGTTCCCTCCTTCACAGTCTTCAGCCCGTCGAGTTGCTCAGTCCGACTACCAGATTGATGGTGACCGCCAGGATCACCGCCCCGAGCAGGTAGGAAAGCAACGCCTGACACAGGGCGATGCGGCGCAGTTGGCCTGTCTCCAGGCTCGTGTCGGACACCTGGTAGGTCATGCCGACAGTGAAACCCAGGTAGAAGAAGTCCAGGAACCGCGGCTTCTCATTGCCGTTGAAGTTGATTCCATGGGCGGAATTCGAGTAATAGACGTCGGCATAGCGGACACTGAAGACCGTGTGGACCACGCACCACGCGGCGACGATGCTGACCACGCCGACGGCTGCGGCGATGTTCTTCTCCGCCCCCGACTTCGAGCCTGCGGCCAACAGATGCGCGACACCGGCCAGACTGGCCACACTCGCCGACAGCATGACGACGTCGGTGAGCCACCCGCGCGGCGGGTCCTCAGGCTCAACGTGCTCGCGCGTCTGCTCGGCGTCCATCGGCAGCACGACGATCCACGTCCAACCAAGATAGATGCACGCCGCGGTGATCCAGCCGACGCTCGATGCATACGTCCACCCTGCCGCGAGTCCCACCAGCACGACCGCCGCGACACCGAACAGAACCGCCACCAGCAGTCGAATCACGACGTGCGTACGCCAACGCGATCGCCCTCGTTGCCTCATCGTCAGTGACTAGCCAGCCGCCGCAGCCAGCGGCAGGGTGTCGCCCACCGGCGTGAGTTCGCCAGAAAG
>JAVROG010000487.1:0-4347 GCA_032162865.1 Mycobacterium sp.
CCGCGCTGACCGCCGCCGCCAAGGCCAACAGTGTCGCGATGATTCTCGTCGGGCACGTCACCAAGGACGGCGCGATCGCCGGACCGCGCTCCCTCGAGCACCTGGTCGACGTGGTCCTGCACTTCGAGGGCGACCGCAACGGCGCGTTGCGGATGGTCCGCGGGATCAAGAACCGGTTCGGCGCCGCCGACGAGGTCGGGTGTTTCCTCCTGCACGACAATGGAATTGAAGGCGTCGCCGACCCGTCGAACCTGTTCCTGGATCAGCGGCCGTCGCCGGTCCCGGGTACCGCGATCACGGTCACCCTGGACGGAAAGCGACCTCTGATCGGGGAAGTGCAGGCATTGCTGGCCACCCCGAACGGCGGCTCGCCGCGGCGGGCCGTCAGCGGTATCGATCATTCGAGGGCCGCAATGATCACCGCCGTGCTGGAAAAGCATGCCGGGCTGAAGCTCGCCCTCAATGACATCTACCTGTCCACCGTCGGCGGCATGCGGTTGACCGATCCGTCGTCGGATCTCGCGGTGGCGGTCGCATTGGCCTCGGCGTGCGCGGACCTGCCGCTACCCACCACCGCGGTGATGATCGGCGAAGTGGGGCTGGCGGGCGACCTGCGGCGGGTCCATGGCATGGAGCGGCGCCTGGCCGAAGCCGCCCGGCAAGGATTCACCATCGCGCTGATCCCACCGGGTTGCGACGCGATTCCGGCGAGTATGCGCGCCCGGTGCGCACCCACCATCTTCGAGGCGTTGCAGCACATGAAGAACATCGCCGGACACCACACGGCGGGCCCCGCGCGTTTGCATCGGCTGGATAACTCCCAGTAGGGGTCCCGCTGAGCCGTCCGCCATAGCAGAATGCGTGCTGTGACTCGTCCGACCCTGCGTGAGGCCATCGCCCGCCTGGCCCCCGGCACTGGGCTGCGCGACGGCCTGGAGCGCATACTGCGCGGCCGCACCGGCGCCCTGATCGTGCTCGGTCACGACGAGAACGTCGAGGCCATCTGTGATGGCGGCTTCTCGCTCGACGTCCGCTATGCACCCACCCGGCTGCGCGAGCTGTCGAAGATGGACGGCGCGGTCGTGCTGTCCACCGACGGCAGCCGGATCGTGCGGGCCAACGTGCAATTGGTCCCGGACCCGTCGATCCCCACCGACGAATCGGGTACCCGCCACCGCTCTGCGGAACGGGCCGCGATCCAGACCGGCTACCCGGTGATCTCGGTCAGCCACTCGATGAACATCGTGACGGTCTACGTCGGCGGCGAGCGCCATGTGCTGACCGACTCCGCCACCATCCTGTCGCGCGCCAATCAGGCCATCGCCACGCTGGAGCGATACAAGACCAGACTCGACGAAGTCAGCCGGCAACTGTCGCGGGCCGAGATCGAAGACTTCGTCACCCTCCGCGACGTGATGACGGTGGTGCAGCGGCTTGAGTTGGTCCGCCGCATCGGCGTGGCGATCGACTCCGATGCCGTCGAGTTGGGCACCGACGGGCGCCAGCTGCGGCTGCAGCTGGAGGAATTGTTGGGCGGCAACGACGCTGCCCGGGACTTGGTCGTGCGCGATTACCACGCCAACCCCGAACCTCCGTCGGACGGGCAGATCGCGGCAACGCTGGACGAGCTGGACGCGTTGTCGGACGCCGAGCTGCTCGATTTCACCTCGCTGGCGAAAGTGTTCGGATATCCGACGACGGCCGAGGCCCAGGATTCGGCGCTCAGCCCACGCGGCTACCGCGCGATGGCCGTGATTCCCCGGCTGCAATTCGCCCACGTCGACCTGCTGGTGCGCTCATTCGCAACGCTGCAAGGCCTGCTGGCGGCCAGCGCCAACGACCTGCAATCTGTCGACGGCATCGGCTCCATGTGGGCCCGCCATGTGCGCGAAGGGCTATCGCAGCTGGCTGAGTCGACGATTGCGGATCAATAAACGAAGAAGCCGATCTAGCCGCCCTGGATAGGGGGCGATTCAGCAGGTGGAACCTGCGCGGGTCCGGGTGCCGGCACTGGGCCAGGCGGCTGGGGCGGCTGATTCAGCACGAACGGAAGCGGCTGCGATCGCAGGTTGCCCAGCTGGACCACCAGTTGGTAGGTGCCCGGCCCGATCGCCGGCCGCGGCAGCGGGCAGTGCGGCGCGCTTCCCATCCCGGTCCAGGTCACCGCGGTGGTCACCTGCTCGCCGGGGGTGAAGGTTTTGACCAGCGTCTCGTTGGACGGCGCGCAGTCCAGGTTGGACCACAGCCGCTTGTTGTCCAGCGAGTACACGTAGGCCGCCAGCACCGCGGCGCCGACGTCGCGCTTGCAGGACACCAGCCCGATGTTCGTGACGACCATGCTGAATTTCGGCTGGTCACCGATGTAGTACTGGGGTGAATTGGTCAGACCCTTGACGGCCAGCGTCGAATCCGGGCAGTCGTCGCCGTCCTTGAGCAGCGGCGGTGGTTGCACCGCCGCCGTCGGCGTGGGCGACTCGGGATTCTGCGCGCCCGGCGGCGACGCCGGAACGGGGCCCTCAGGTTGCCCGTTCGGCTGCGGCGTCGGAGGAGCCTGAGGTGCGTTCGAGCCCGGGTGGCCTTGAGCGGACGCCGGCTTGTCGGCGGGTTTTGCCCCGGCGTTACTGCTGACGAAAGCGATGACGATTGCGACGGCGATCCCGACCACGACGACCGCGATCCCGATGGCTAGCCCCCTGCGCCGCCAATAGATCTCAGTAGGTAGCGGGCCACGCGGTTCCAGATCCAGCACGTTTACACGGTAGGGCCAGGTCACGCCGACTCGTTCGACCCGACTCGGCGTGTCGCCAGTTTGCTGGGTAACCGCCGTGTTAGAGGCGGCCGCACCCGGCTGTCGGCGGTCTACTCGCCGCTAACCGAACTCAATCGCCCCTAATCGCCAAGGTCGCCGACGTGGTCGACCAATTCCGCCTTGCCGTCAGCGAGCTTGTACGTGACCCCGGCAATGGCCAAAGTCCCCGCTTCCAATCGTTCCGCGATGGCCGCGGAGCGCGCCGCCAGTTGTGCCAGCGTCTCGCTCACATGCCGTGCCTCGAACTCGTCGACGGTGGTCAGACCCTCACGTCGGCCCGCCAGAATCGACGGGACCACGCGTTCCACGACGTCCCGGACGAAACCGCCCGGTATCGCGCCGTCATCGATCGCGCTGATGGTGGCCTTGACGGCGCCGCAACTGTTGTGGCCCAGGACCACGATCAGCGGGACGTTTAGGACCGTCACCGCATACTCGATGGAACCCAACACCGCCGAGTCGATGGCCTGACCGGCGGTACGAACCACGAACACGTCGCCGAGGCCCTGATCGAAGATGAGCTCCGCGGCCACCCGGCTGTCGGCGCAGCCGAAGATTACCGCCGTCGGCTGCTGCCCCCCGACCAGGCTGGCGCGGTGCGCGACGCTTTGGCTGGGATGCGCTGGCTTGCCGGCAACGAATCGCTCGTTACCCTCTCTGAGTGCTTTCCATGCGGTTACCGGGTTGGTGTTGGGCATGTCCCACATTGTGCCGTACCCGCCGGTGACTGGCTCCGCACACATACCGGTCGCCAATCTTGTGGACTGGTACCACCGCACCCGTCGTGACCTGCCCTGGCGCGACCCTGACGTCAGCGCGTGGCAGATCCTGGTGAGTGAATTCATGTTGCAGCAAACTCCCGTATCCCGGGTGTTGCCGATCTGGACGGAATGGGTCCGTCGATGGCCGACGCCGTCGGCGACTGCGGCGGCCACTGCCGCAGATGTGTTGCGCGCCTGGGGCAAACTGGGCTATCCGAGGCGGGCCATGCGCCTGCACGAGTGCGCCACCGTCATCGCGCGCGACCACGGCGACGTGGTTCCCGATGATGTCGAGGTGCTGCTCACCCTGCCCGGCGTGGGCAGCTATACCTCGCGGGCCATCGCCTGCTTCGCATACCAGCAGCGGGTGCCGGTCGTGGACACCAACGTGCGCCGGGTGGTGGCTCGCGCCGTCCATGGACGCGCCGATGCGGGCGCCCCGTCGGCGACCCGTGACCACGCCGACGTATCCGCCCTCCTGCCGAACGAAGGACTGGCCCCACAGTTCTCGGTGGCATTGATGGAACTGGGTGCGACGGTGTGTACGGCCCGGGCGCCGCGATGCGGCCTGTGCCCACTAGACGCGTGCGCCTGGCGACAGGCCGGCTACCCGCCGGCAACCGGGCCGGCCCGGCGCGCGCAGACCTACGCAGGCACCGACCGTCAGGTCCGCGGGCGGTTGCTGGATGTCCTGCGCGCTAGCGACTCTCCGGTCACCCGCGCTGAGCTCGACGTGGCGTGGCTGTCCGACACCGCGCAACGGGACCGGGCGTTGTA
>JAVROG010000488.1:0-3664 GCA_032162865.1 Mycobacterium sp.
TTCGGGTCGGCCACGGCGTGAAACCCGACCATCAACGAGCGCGGGAACGGCCAGGGCTGGCTGCCGAGGTAGCGCACGTCACCGACGGTGAGACCGATTTCCTCGCGGATCTCTCGGGCGACGCAGACTTCGAACGACTCGCCGGCCTCCACGAATCCGGCCAGCAGCGAGAACATCCGTGGCGGCCAGGTGGCCTGGCGGCCCAGCACCGCACGGTCAGCGCCATCGTGAACCAGACAGATCACCGCCGGGTCGACACGCGGGAACTCCTCGTGACCGGTGAGCGGGTTCACCCGCGACCAGCCGGCCCGGGCCGGCTTGGTCGGCGTGCCGTCCACCGCGCTGAACCGGGCGCTGTCGTGCCAATTCAGCAATGCCAATGCCGCCGAGAGCAATTGGCTGCTGGTGTCGTCGATGATGCGTCCGAGCCTGCGTAGGTCAAGTACCTCGACTTGTCCATTCTCGGGGGGCTCCAGCACGCCCCGGATCGCCCAAACGTGTCGGCCGTTCTCGACGCGACCCAGAAATACCGCTTCGGGGGGCGGCTCATCGCCCAATACCGCGGCTGGGACGAGCAGCACCTTGCCGTTCGCGGCCAGCACCTGGTTGCGGGAATCGACCCTAAGCAGTGCGGCGTCTGCCCAGCCCGCCGCGGCCGCATCGATGTCGCTGCGCAGTTGGTCGGCACGGTCGGCGCCGACACGCGACAACAGCGGTACCTCGCGCAGCTGGAAGTCCACGCCTGGCCCTATCGTTCCTGCGCCGCGTGACGGATATACAGCAGCCGATCGTTGGCCTCGATCGCATCCACCTCGGGTGCGCCGATGCGCAGGAGTTGGCCGTCGCGAACCACACCGAGCACGATGTCGCGCAAGTGCCGCGGGGAGCCGCCGACCTCGGACTGCTCCACCTCCCGTTCGGCGATCGCCAACCCCTCATCCGGAGTCAGCAGGTCCTCGATCATCTGCACGACGCTGGGTGTGGTGGTCGCCAGCCCGAGCAGCCTGCCCGCCGTCTCGGAGGAGACCACCACCGAGTCGGCGCCCGATTGCTGCAACAGATGCTGGTTCTCGGCTTCGCGGATCGCCGCGACGATTTTGGCCTTGGGGGAAAGCTCGCGCGCGGTCAACGTGACCAAAACGGCGGTGTCGTCGCGGCTGGTGGCCACGATGATTGAGGCCGCGTGCTGGGCTCCGGCCAACCGAAGTACATCGGATTTGGTGGCATCGCCGTTCACGGTGACCAGTCCGGCGGATGCGGCGCGGTCCAGTGCCGACCGGTCGGTGTCGACGACCACGATCTCACCAGGGGTGACCTCGTCACCAAGCATCGCGGCGATCGCCGTTTTGCCCTTGGTCCCGTAGCCGACGACGAGGGTGTGGTTGCGCACTCTGTTCCTCCAACGCTGGATCTTGAATGCCTGCCGCGACGTTTCGGTGACGACTTCCAGTGTCGTCCCGACCAACAAGATCAGGAACGCTATTCGTAGCGGCGTGATGATGAAGATGTTGATCGCACGCGCGAATTCGGAAATGGGCGTGATGTCGCCGTAACCGGTCGTCGACAACGTCACCGCCGCGTAGTAAAGGCAATCCAGAAACGTCAGTCGATCACCCTGTGCGTCGCGGTACCCATCGCGGTCGAAGTACACAACCACGGAGGCAAGGAGCAACGCCATCAGTGCGATGGCAATCCGGCGCGAAATAATGCGAGCAGGACTGGCGTGGCCCTGAGGGATTCGCAGCACGCCGACAAGGGCGTAACTGGGCTGGACGGTCAACCTCTCGTCGAGGCGCCGCCGCCGCCAGCTACCTTTCGCCACGGAAACCCGTCTTGATCACAGCGCACGATTCACGCACGACATCATGTAACCACGGTTAGGAGTTGGCGGGGCTACCGGAGCCGACCAGCAGCACCGCCAGCTCGTGGACCTCGGGCAGCTCATCGGGGACGATGGTGGTTCCGCTGCGCACGTAGAAAAAGGCGGTACGCACCGACGATACCGGGCAACCATGCAAGGCCGACCACGCCAATCGATAGACCGCTAGCTGGATGGCGGCCTGACGCGAGGCCTCGCGCCCGCGCGGCGGCTCGCCGGTCTTCCAGTCCACGACGGTGACGCCGCCGTCGGCGTCGGCGAATACCGCGTCGATGCGGCCGCGCACAATGACGTTGCCGATCGGCATCTCGAACGGCACCTCCGCCGCGATCGGGGTGCGTGCTGCCCACGGCGATCCGGCGAAGGCGGCTTGCAATGCGGCCAACTCTTCGGAGTCGCCCACCTCGGAGTCCGCGGCGCCCGGAAGATCGCCCAGGTCGAACAGCAACTCGGCGCCGTAGAACTGCTGGACCCAGGAGTGAAACGCGTTGCCCAGCAATGCATGTGGATCTGGGCGCGTCGGCAGCCGGTGCGTCAGCCGTTGCACGGCAGCATCCTGGTCGCGTGCCAACTCCACCAGTCCACTGACCGACAATTGGCCCGGCAGCGTACGGACGGGAGGTTGCGCGGCACGCGCACGCTCGGCCAATAACGCGTCGACGTCGGCGACCCAGCCTTCGGTATCGGTGACCGTTGCTGCGGTGTTTGTCGACATCGCCTGGACGACCAGCGCGGCCCCGCGTTCGACGTCGCTACGTCGGGCGGCCAATGGATCAGCGGGCCAGATGGCTTCGACCACATTGTCCCGCAGGGGGTTTCGTTCGCCATCCGCCGGCGCCGGCGCCCACTGTGCCACGACGCCGCAGGGGTCGCCAGACTCCGCCGAACGCTCGATGATCTCCTTGAATTCGCACAGGAATTCCGACGGTCCACGCGGTTTGATTCCGGTGGCGCCCCAGTGGTGCCCGGACACCAGCAGGATGTCCTCGGCTCGCGTGACAGCTACGTACAACAGCCTGCGTTCCTCATCGACACGTCGGTGATCGAGCTCAGCGCGATGCTCAGAGATCTTGTCGGACAGCTGCTTCCGGTTGGTGACGGCTGAAGTGTCAAGCACCGGAACGCCGAGCGCTCCGGCGCAAGCGCGATCGCCTCGCAGCAACGGCGGCAACTCGCCGGGATCGGTGAGCCAGCTGCTTCGCGACGCGGTCGACGGGAACGTCCCGCCGGAGAGGTGTGCCACCGCCACCACCTGCCATTCCAACCCCTTTGCGGCGTGCACGGTAAGTACCTGGACGCGGTCGTGGGCCACCGTCGGTTGCGCTGGCGCCAAACCGTTCTCCACCTGCGCGGCGACATCCAGGTAGGCGAGCAGGCCACCCACCGACGCTGTGCTGGACGCGCTGGCCCGCTCGGCGTATCCGGCGACCTCGTCGGCGAACGCGTCCAGATGCTCGGCGCCGGACCACTCCCCCACGGCGGCCGCACGGACTTCGTAATCGACGCCGAGCACCCGGCGTACTTCGGCGACCAGGTCGGGCAGGGAATAGCCGAGGTGGCCGCGCAATGCGGTCAGTTCGCTCGCAAGAGATCCGATGCGTTCGTATCCGGCTGCGGAATACCCGCTTGCCGGTCCAGGATCGGAGATGGCGTCGGCCAGGCATGCCGTGTCGGAGTCTGGACCGGCGGCGATCGCGATCGACTCGGCCGAGGCGAGATCCGTTGACCGCCCTGGGCCGGCGAGCGCGCCGCCCAGGTGCTGCGCGCGCCGCCACAGCGCGGCGA
>JAVROG010000489.1:0-5990 GCA_032162865.1 Mycobacterium sp.
GGCACCGCCAAGGCGGCCGACGACGCCTGGCAACTCGCCAACGCGCTGCGGCACGCCACTGGACGGCAGATAGCCGTTCAGCTGAGGGGCTGGGAAGCTCACCAGCTGGCGGCGGCCCGGCGTGCCCTGCAAAGGGCCCGCGCCGCCGGTCGAAGCTTGCAGTTCGACGGCACCTGGCCGGTCGGCGACTTGCCACCGTTCGGTCTGCACGCGGCCGGCGACAGCGCACTACCAGTCGTGGAACAGAAAGGAACCCCCAATGCACGAGCCTTCGGTTCGCGTCGTTCGGCGTGACCAAGTCTCCGATGACACCCCGCAGACCCCGGGACTGCGTCGGGAGGTCGCCTTCGACAGCCGCAACCCCGACGCCAAGGTACTGAGCGCCTTCCTGAGCACGGTGCTACCCGGCGCCGCGACGGGCGCGCACCACCACGGCGATCAGGAAACAATCCTGTACGTGCTTGAAGGCACCGCCAGGTACCGGTGGGGCGACCGTCTCGAGCACGTCGTCGAGGCAGGTCCGGGCGACTTCGTTTTCATTCCCGCGCACACCGTGCACCAGGAAATCAACGCCTCCACCGAGCGCCCGACCGTCTGGGTTGTCACCCGTTCGGACCCCGATCCGATCGTGGTCAACCTTCCAGAGCTGGACAAGTTCGCCGAGTCAGCCGCCCGCAAGTACCCCCACCCCTAAGCCGGCGGCGCGCCAAGTCTCTGGTTGCGCCGGCTGAGCATATCGCTTGCCCCCCAACGTGAGTCGCGTGATGCTCTAGTTCGCGGTGGGTAGTGCGCTCGGCACTGGGGCGCCGGCATGGGCGCGCGGGTGACTGTTTCGGTCGCCCTGCAAGCCGCCCAGCCCCTCGCGGGCCGCTGAAGGGTCGCGCTATGACCCGGCCGTAGTGCCGAGGGGTCGGCCCCCGCTCTAACTGCGCGCCAGTGCCCGCATAGCTGTGGCCACGATGGCGTCGGCGTCGGCAGGGGTCAATCCTCCGTGCCCGATCGCCATCCGGTACATCGCCGGCCCGAAGATGAGATCCAACGCGATCTCGGGGTCGACGTTCGGATCCAGTTCACCGCGGGCGACACCGCGGTCCCAGATCTTCCGCACGGCTGCTCTGCGGACGTTGACCTGGTGGGTTCGGATCCGCTCGCGTTCAGTTGGGTAGAACTGCGACTCGCCGATGAGTTGGGCATAGATTGCGCCAAGTGGGCCGGTGTAGAAGTGCATGATGCCGCGCAACGTTAGGCGGAAGTCTTCGGCCGCCGATCCGGTGTCGGGCACGGGTGCGTCGACCATTATTTGGTGCAGGAACGCGTCGATCGCCACCGCGGTTCTGTTCGGCCACCATTTGTAGATGGTCGCCTTGCTGGCCCCGCTGCGCGCGGAGATCCGGTCGACCGACGCCCTACGCAGGTCGTCCTCCTGCAGTAGTTCCATCGCGGCTTTGAGAACGGCGTCGCGATGTTCCTCGCTGCGCGGTCGACCGCGCGCTCGACTTGCGGTCATTGCTCCAGTTTCCTACCCGTCGTTGATACAACGGTAATTACTAGACGTCTCGCTATGAATTTGCCCTTATGCGTTGCCAAGGGCCAAACGGACGTTGCAACATGCTGACGTGAAATTGCTCACCATCCTTGAGCGCGTCGACCCGAAAACCCTTGGGAATCGAAGAACTCCCAGCTCTGGCGTCGTTCTGGAGGCTGGCCTCGTCGCGCTAGCTAGGAGATTAACTCCGCTATCCCAGTAAACAAGTCACCTCGGGCCAGGGCGCCGGCGTAGCGGCGGATGCGTTTGGCGAGGACGAAACAACGGCCAGGCAGGAGACACACGTAATGGACTGGTACACGCCCAACGCGTCCAACCTGCACCCGGGCGACGAAATCTTGCCGCTACGCACCCGAATCTGCGTTGCTAACTCCCATAAGCTAGCCGTCGCCTGCTGGCGATACTGGGAGCTTGTGCATCCGCGGTCGAAACTCACGTACTACCGTCTGCAGACCTACAGCAACGAAGGAGAGCCGAGACCGGTAGACGAAATCCCCGGCCTCTTTGAGTGCGAGACGGTCAAGATCATCGAAAGGGTGCCGGACGGGTCAGGGTCTCCACCAGGGACCGAATGGTACTCCGATGAGAAGGACCTGTGGCCCTTAATTAAGACGACGCAGTGGCCGCACGGGAGCCCGATGTACGACAATCGGGGCTACATCGTTAACCAGCCGAACCTTACCCCTGTCGCCGGACTGGAACACTGCGTGGAAGCCCTCCCTATGCTCCGGCACCAGCTGCCCTTTTTCATCAAGTCTTACGTGGAGTCGAATTCCACCTACACGTTTGGAGACGAATGGCCCTCTTGGGATTGGTTGGGGGAGGCAGCGGGGAAATCCCGCCGCCCGGGCCCGTAGAGGAGTGAGGGGCGCCGAGAGCGGTTCGTCGCGATGTTCCTCGCCGCGCGCTCGACTTGCGGTCATTGCTCCAGTTTCCTACCCGTCGTTGGTACAACGGTAGTTACTAGACGTCTTGCTGTGAGTTGGCCGTTGTGGGTTGCCACGGTCCAAGCGGGACGGGCAACATGCTGACGTGGAATTGTTCACCATCCACGAGCGCATCGACCTGAAACCACTAGGCATCAGAACTCCTAGCCCTGGCCGCCGTTCTCCAGGCCGGTGATCGGGAGCGTTAGCGGGCAAAATTCCAGGCGCGCCATTGCCGGTGGTGTGTCAATGCTGCGACCAGGAGCACGACAACGGTATTGAGGCTGCGCGCCTGTGGGATTGGTACTGGCGAAAATACAGTGGTCCATTTAGGGGAGAAAAGAATTGACCATTGTTGATGTAGCGGCAGCAGCTATCCACCGGGCGAGCATCGAATCCGCCAAGGAGCGTGCGCCGTTCAGGACATGGGGCGAGCTAACCGAACCTTGCCGTGACTACTGGCGGCATCTGGCTCAAGCGGCAATAGACGCGATCCTGGACGAGGTAACCCGTGATTGACGTGATCGAGCCACCCGGACTGGCCGGGTACCGCAAACACTGGGCAGCGTCGTCGGAACTGTCTCTACGGAACGATGGGCGCACCGAGTGGGATTCCTAGGGGCAGCGATTGTGGCAGCAGCCGTCGCCACGGCCGCCATTGAGTTGCAGTTGGGTCGTCAGCGGCGCTCGGCGGCCCGTGAGGCACGACAGGCATGGGGCAGGCCATCGTTAGGCCGAGGGCGTTGACCAACGAGAAAGCATTGCTCACTGCTGCTCCTGCGCTGGAGTGTGAAAGCTGCTCGGACGGTGGGAAGCTGGTTCCCCGGTAAAGGGCTCACCTATTTCATGGTCGGGATGCTGAACTCCGCGCCGTCCTTGATGCCCGACGGCCACCGCTGGGTGATGGTCTTGACCTTCGTGTAGAACTGGACCGACGCGGGCCCGTGTTGGTTGAGATCGCCGAAGCCGGACCGCTTCCAACCGCCGAAAGTGTGATAGGCCACCGGAACCGGGATTGGCACGTTGACACCGACCATGCCGACTTGGACCCGGGAGGTGAAGTCGCGTGCGGTGTCGCCGTCCCGCGTGAAGATCGCCACGCCGTTGCCGTACTCGTGCTCGGACGGTAGCCCGAGCGCCTCCTCGTAGTCGTTGGCCCGGACGATGCAGAGCACTGGACCGAAGATCTCGTCCCGGTAGATCGACATGTCGGTGGTGACGTGGTCGAACAGCGTGGGTCCGATGAAGTAGCCGCCCTCCAGGCTGACGTCGTCGAAAGTCAGGTCGTCACTGGCGCGTTCGCGGCCGTCGACGACGGCTTCGGCGCCAGCCTCGATGCCCTGGGCGATGTAATCTTTTACCCGCGCCAATGCCGCCGACGTGATCAGTGGCCCGTAATCAGCCTTCGGATCGAGGCTGTGGCCGACACGCAGGTTGTTGATCCGTTCGACGAGCCTGGCGCGCAACCGATCCGCGGTCTGCTCACCGACCGGGACCGCGACACTGATGGCCATGCACCGCTCGCCCGCGCTGCCGTAACTGGCGCCGATGAGCGCGTCGACAGCCTGGTCGAGGTCGGCGTCGGGCATCACGATCATGTGATTCTTGGCTCCGCCGAAGCATTGTGCGCGTTTACCGTTGGCGGCCGCGGTCGAGTAGATGTACTTGGCGATGTCGGAGCTGCCGACGAATCCGACTGCCTGAACGTCCGGGTGGTTCACGATGGCATCGACGGCCTCCTTATCGCCATGCACCACCTGGAGGACGCCCTTGGGTAGTCCCGCTTCGAGAAACAGCTCGGCCAGCCTGACCGGAACAGACGGGTCCCGTTCGCTGGGCTTGAGGACGAACGCGTTGCCGCACGCGAGCGCGGGGCCCACCTTCCACAGTGGGATCATCGCCGGGAAGTTGAAGGGCGTAATGCCCGCGACGACGCCCAGCGGCTGACGCAGTGAAAAGACGTCGATGCCGGCGCCCGCGCCTTCGGTGTACTCGCCCTTGAGCAGGTGCGGGATACCGATGGCGAACTCGATGACGTCGATGCCACGTTGGATGTCACCGCGCGAGTCGGCGACCGTCTTGCCGTGTTCCAACGAGAGCAGTTCGGCGAGTTCGTCGGTTTGCTTGTTGACCAGGTCGACAAATCGCATCATCACCCGCGCCCGACGCTGCGGATTGAACGCGGCCCATTCCTGCTGCGCTTCGATCGCGCTCGCCACAGCCTCGCCGACCTCTGCGGCCGAAGCCATGGGTACCTGAGCCTGCACCTGACCGGTGCTTGGATTTAGCACGTCAGCCGTGCGGGCGGATCGGCCTGCCGTGCGCCGGCCATCGATGAAGTGCGGAATCAGCGTCGTCTGTGTAGTCATTCAGTCTGTCCTGGCCTCGTGTTTTTCGGGTTTGCGGCGTCGTGAAGACTTCCAAGCGTGGGCGAAAGCTAGATAACCAGGAAGTAGAATATGTAATGCGATTTATGCTAGTCATTGGATGCGCCGTACGAAAGTAATGGTCTACTGATGACAGCATCTGATGACCCGTGCTTGCCGCTGCGGACTTCCAGGCGCAAGGAAGCAATCCGTCTTGGAGCCAGCTATGCGGCTGGGCTGACCTCCGCGCATATCGTGGCCGCCGGCGCAGTCTCGTTGATGATCGTCTCGCTATCCCGAAATACCGGCGGGGACCCCGGCATCCTGTCCAGCAGAAAGAACTTGATCGCCTTGTGCGGTCTGGTCGCAATCTCGGCAACCGTTGGCGGTGTAACGGGTCTCTTGAATATGGTTCCGTCCTTCCGTTGGTTCGCCGATGGCGTCGATCCGACGCCCGCTCAACAGCACGCGGCGATGCGCATCGCTGCCCGCCAGACCGTCGTCCAGTTCGGTATCTGGGCCGTCAGCGGGGCAGTATTTGTTCTGGTCAACCTTCACTCTGGCGGCGCCGTCGCCTGCGTCATTGGCACCGCCATTCTGTTCGGGGGTGCCGCCACCGCCGCCATGGGCTACCTGATCACTCAACGCGTCCTGCGGCCCCTCCTTGCGGCATCGATGAAGACCGCAACCCCGTCCGGCGAAATGCCAGGGGTGCTTGCACGACTGATGATTACGTGGGGCCTCTTCAGTGCGTTGCCCATCGCGGGGATCGCGCTGATCGTGCTATCGCGCTCCAACGGCTGGTTCGTGCCGAAGTCAGCGCCAATCGAAACACCGATTCTGGTGCTCGCTGCGGCATCGCTCGCCTTGGGATCTCGGGCGATGATCTTGGTGGCTCGGTCGATCTCGGACCCTGTCCGCGAAGTCGTCGTCGCGATGACCGAGGTGCAGCACGGCCAGGGCGGGGTGCTCGTCGACGTCTATGAGCCCTCCGAGATCGGGCGACTCCAGGTCGGATTCAACCGGATGGTGGCGGGTCTTGAGGAACGGGAACATCTGCGGGATCTATTCGGCCGCCACGTGGGCGCCGACGTGGCTCGCCAGGCACTTCAACAAGACGGGTCCTTGTCGGGTGACGTTCGGGACGTCGCC
>JAVROG010000490.1:0-3294 GCA_032162865.1 Mycobacterium sp.
AGCCCTGAGGGCGGCTGTGACCCAGCCGGCCGCCGACGCGAGCGCAGTCCTGACCGCAGAAGACTCGCTGGTGCTTGCTTCCATGGCGACTCCGGCCGAGATGCAGCTGATCATGGAGTGGCTCAGCCAGCAGCGAGCCCGCAACCCGGAGACCAGATTCGACGTCTTGAAGCTGCCGCCGGGCAACGCGCCACCGGCCGCAATGACCGCACTCGTTGAGCAACTCGAATCCGCTGACGACCGGTCGATCGTGCCGGTGAAGGTCTTCTGGCTGCCGGCCGCCGACCGGGGCAAGGTGGCCAAGGTGGCCGCGCTGCTTCCGGGCCGAGATCCCTACCACCCCAGCCAACGTCAGCAACGTCGAATTCTGCGCACCGAGCCCTGGCGCGCAAGAGTTGTGGCGGGCGAGTCGGCCAACGTCTCCGAACTTCGCCGGCAATGGCGCGACACGACCGTTGGTGAGAACACTCAGGAGTTCGCCCAGTTCGTCACTCGCAGAGCGCTGCTGGCTCTGGCTCGCGCGGAGTACCGCATCCTTGGGCCGCAATACAAATCGCCTCGCCTGGTCAAGCCGGAGATGTTGGCCTCAGCGCGATTCCGTGCCGGCCTGAAAGCGATCCCCGGCGCCACTGTCGAGGAAGCCGGCAAAATGCTCGACGAACTGGCGACCGGGTGGAGCCAGGCATCGGTAGACGTGATCTCGGTGCTCGGCCGGCTGCTCAGCCGCGGGTTCGACCCGGAAATCGACTACGACGAATACCAGGTCGCGGCCATGCGTGCCCAATTGGAAACGCACCCGGCGGTGTTGCTGTTCTCCCACCGGTCCTACATCGACGGTGCGGTGGTGCCAGTTGCGATGCAGGACAACCGGTTACCGCCGGTGCACATGTTCGGAGGCATCAACCTCTCGTTCGGCGTGATGGGACCCCTCATGCGCCGCTCGGGGACCATCTTCATCCGTCGTAACATCGGCGACAACGCGCTGTACAAGTACGTCCTCAAGGAATACGTCGGCTACATCGTCGAGAAGCGATTCAACCTGAGTTGGTCCATCGAGGGCACCCGCTCGCGGACCGGAAAGATGCTGCCGCCCAAGCTCGGTCTGATGAGCTATGTGGCCGACGCCTATCTGGACGGCCGCAGTGACGACATCTTGCTGCAAGGTGTTTCGATCTGCTTCGATCAGCTGCACGAGATCGCCGAGTACGCGGCCTATGCCCAAGGTGCCGAAAAGACGCCCGAGGGTTTCAGCTGGCTATACAACTTCATCAAGGCGCAGGGTGAGCGCAACTACGGCAAGATCTATGTCCGCTTCCCCGAAGCGGTTTCGATGCGCCAGTACCTCGGGCCGCCGAACGGATCACTGGTCCAGGACGAAGCCGCTAAACGCCTTGCGTTGCAGAAGATGTCATTTGAAGTCGCGTGGCGGATTCTGCAATCCACGCCGGTGACCGCGACCGGCCTGGTGTCTGCGTTGCTGCTCACCACCCGGGGGGCGGCGTTGACGCTCGATCAGCTGCACCACACATTGCAGGATTCCCTGGACTACCTCGACCGCAAGCAGACCCCGGTGTCCACAAGTGCATTGCGGTTGCGCTCACGCGAAGGTGTGCGCGCGGCGGTGGATGCACTATCCAACGGACACCCGATGACGCGCGTCGATAGCGGCCGGGAACCGGTGTGGTACATCGCCACTGAGGACGAGCATGCCGCGGCGTTCTATCGGAACTCGGTGATCCACGCATTCCTGGAAACCTCGATCGTCGAACTGGCACTGGCGCACGCCCGGCACGCCGACGGTGATCGGGTCGAGGCTTTCTGGGCGCAGGCGATGCGACTACGCGACCTGCTCAAGTTCGACTTCTATTTCGCCGATTCAGCGGCGTTCCGGGCTAACATCGCCGAAGAGATGGCGTGGCACGAGGATTGGGAAGCCCACGTAGCCGCAGGGGGCGACCAGATCGAGAAGGTGCTTTACGCCAAGCGGCCGTTGATGTCGGACGCGATGCTGCGCGTGTTCTTCGAAGCCTATGAAATCGTCGCCGACGTATTGCGCGATGCTCCGGACAACATCAGCCAGAAAGACTTGACGGACACTGCGCTCGGCGTCGGTCGTCAGTACGTGGCGCAGGGACGTGTGCGCAGCAGCGAATCGGTTTCGCTGCTGCTGTTCGCCACCGCCTTCCAGATCGTCAAGGACCAGGAGCTGATCGCACCGGCGCCAGACCTGTCCGAGCGGCGGGTCGCCTTCCGGCAGGAACTGCGCCACATCATGCGCGATTTCACCTACGTCGGGCAGATCGCCCGCAACCGGTTCTTCGAGCGCGAGTCCAAAGCGCGGCAGAAGCGCCTTCAGGAACCGCGCGACAACTAGCCGGTGCGGGGGTTCGGGTCAGCAGCGCACCCGGCTCAGCGGCAACCTGTCCACAGTGCCGACTTTGTCCACAGGTGTGCCGCGAAACCGCGGTCGCCGCCGGGTTTCGTCGGTAACGGCGAGCTAAATGGCTTCAACAACGAGCACGACAAAGCATTGTGAGAAAGGGAAGTTGAGCCATGTTTGAGACGTATCTGACCATCGTCGGCCACATCGTCACCGAGCCGCAGCGCCGCCGAGTGGGCAGCGAAGAGTTGATCAAGTTTCGGGTTGCGAGCAATTCGCGCCGACGCACCAGCGACGGCTCCTGGGAGCCGGGTAATTCGCTGTTCGTCACCGTCAACTGCTTGGGCAGGCTTGTCACCGGGGTGGGTGCCGCGTTGGCCAAGGGCGCGCCGGTGATCGTGGTCGGTCACGTCTACACCAGTGAGTACGAGGACCGCGACGGTAATCGCCGTTCGTCGGTGGAGATGCGGGCGACAGCGGTCGGACCAGACTTGGCCCGCACGATCGTGCGCATCGAAAAGCCGAGCTACACCGGTCCTAATGCGGTGGAGGGTCCGGGCGCCACCACGGCCGCCGATGTTGCCGGCGACGCCGACCAGTCAGGGGTCGAAAAGGCCGACCCGGACCCGGCCGAAGTCGTCGCCGCTGGACCTGGCGCGCTGCCACTGTCGGCCTAGCGTTTTCCGGTGGTGCATAGGATGGTCCGCGTATATCTCCCAAAGACCAGAAAGGCAACACCGCGGCATGGCTGAGTTCATCTACACGATGAAGAAGGTCCGCAAGGCGCACGGCGACAAGGTGATCCTCGACGACGTCACGTTGAGCTTCTACCCGGGCGCCAAGATCGGCGTCGTCGGCCCCAATGGGGCCGGAAAGTCGAGCGTCTTGCGGATCATGGCCGGATTGGACAAGCC
>JAVROG010000491.1:0-2974 GCA_032162865.1 Mycobacterium sp.
CACGGTGTCCTCGGTGGTGCCCAGGTCCGGTTCGCCGAGCGGCTCCGCCGAGGTAGCCAGCAGGTGGACGCCGACCAGTGAAAGCACGTAGACCACCAGGACGACGAGGATGACGCCGAAATCGATCAGAATGCGCTTTCCGCGCGACGGCGCCTTCGGTTGCGCGGGCGGGGGCGGCCCAGAGGATTGCGGCGACGGTTGCTGCGCGGGCGGCGCGGACGGTGGGGGTGGCGGGGCCTGATGGCTCATCGGACGCGGCCTTTCACTGGAAGCACGGTCGACGTGCTGGCGAAAGGCTATTGAAACTCATAGCTTTGCTGGCCGCAATGCGCCGCGTCGATGGTCGGCCAAATTATTTGACGTGAGTCGAATCCACCACGCACCGGAACCCGATATGGGTGGTGGCGGTGTCCTGGGACTGCGGCGAACGTGCCGCCGGCCGGTAGCGGTGGCAGTACTCCGGCGCACACAGGTGCGACCCGCCCTTGAGCGTCTGGCTGATCGTCGGGTCGGCCGGGCCGGTCGGTGCGCAACACGCCTTCGGTGGCTGATCAAGCCGGTGGTGTGCGCCGAATTTCGTTGTGGTCCACTCCCACACGTTGCCGATCATGTCGAGTAGGCCGAACCCGTTGGCGGGAAATGTCCCCACCGGCGAGGTGCCGATCCAGCCAAGCGCGCCGTCGTTGCGGTACGGGAACCTGCCCTGCCAGGTGTTGGCCATCAGTTGGCCGTCGGGCTTCTCGTCCTCGCCCCACGAGTACGTCCCGGTCGCGCCGGCTCGGGCGGCGTACTCCCACTCAGCCTCGGTGGGCAGGCGCCGCCCCGCCCATCGCGCATAGGCTGCGGCGTCGGGATATGCCACCTGCACGACGGGATGATCGGCTCTGTCGCCAACATTCCCGATATCGCTGTCTGGGCCGAACGGATGGCGCCAGCTCGACCCGGGTGCCCAATCCCACCACCGCCGCCAGTCGCGCAGATCGACCGGGCCCTGCGTGGGGCGGAACACCATCGCGCCCGGACACAGGTCATCGGGATTGGCGCCTGGATACAGCGCCGGGTCAAGAGGCTGCTCGGCAACCGTCACATGACTTGTCGCTGCGACGAATTCGGCGAACTGCGCATTAGTCACCGGGTGCCGCTCCACCGCGAAGGCAGCCACCGCGACGGTATGGATCGGCGCTTCTTCGGGGTAAAAGCTCGTCGAGCCCATCCGGAAGGACCCGCCGGGCAGATCCACCAAGTCCGTCAACACGATTTCAGGGTATGACGACCGCGAAGTCCTGGGTCAACAAGGATTTCGCCGCGGGGAAACCGGGCACACCCGAGTGCGATTCCAGGTGAATGGTCACCAGGTACTGCTTGGTGTTCGTCCAGATGTGGGCGAGCCGATCGGCGAAGTCGATCGCGCCGGAGGGTGCCTGCAGGGTGCCGGCTAGTTGTTGGCTGCTGTAGCCGCAAAACGGCGCCCCGGTGACGGAGAACTTCCGGCGCGCCATGGTGCCGCCGACACCGGCGGTGTAGCGCAAGAACGCGCTCTCAGGTGACAGGTCAGTCGCGGCTATCGTGACCGTCGCGGACAGGGTGTCGGGGCCACTCATCATCAAGGCCGTGTCACCGGTGCCTGGGGTCGACTGCCAGCCCTTCGGAACGGTGATGGTGATCCGCGGTGCGGCCGGATCGGACACGGTGGCCACGGTCGGATCGCCGTCGCCGGTCGGTGTGACAACGCAGGCGGGTGTGTCCGCAGGAATGCGGTCCTGGCGCGTGGGCGCGATGCCGGGAACCGGCTCTGCGGGATCCGGATGCTGGTTTGGCGCGGCCGATCCGGCGGTGTTTGAATCGCAGCCAACCAGCGCTCCCGACAGGCATACCACGCTGGCCGCCGCCAGTGCCGCGAGTCGCAAGGACCGGTCAATCGCGCGAAAAGGCAAGCGCGAGGTCCTTTTCCACGTCTTCGTACGGTCGGCCCGACAGATCGACGGCGACCTGGGCGATGGTGCCACCGGTAAAGCTGAACGGCGCCTTGTACTTACTGGACACGCCCGAGCCACCGTTGCGCCCCACCGTGATTCCGGCACCTGCCAATCCGAATGTCCCGGGGTGGGTGATGACGTCGGGAAGCGTTCCGACCGCGTGCTCGTCGAAGTACAGCGTGACATTGCCGGTGGGCGTGTGGCTGTTCGGGACCGTTCCGGTGCGTTCGTAGCGAACGCCGAGCAGGTGCCGGCCAATCGGGATAGGGCCGTTCGACTGCACGAGCTGCTGGCGTTCACCAAGGAAGTTGTACACGTACTGCAGACGCCCATCCTGAATGAACAGCACGTGCCCGCCGTGTGCTCCGCCCTGCTTGAACAGCACCCCTTCGGCGCCGGTGGTATCCACGGTCACGTCGGCCACCACGGCGAAGGAACGGCCGCGGATCTCGGCAGCGGCCCCGATGCCCACGTCAGCGCAATCCGGATAGTAGACATAGCTGTCGCGTTCGCTTACCAGGTAGGGCCGCGACCGCATCAGCGTTTCCAGGATGTTCAAGTCCGACAGCGGCAGCCCGTTGTATTTCTCGGCCTCCGAGAACCATAGTGCCTTGAGTTCCTCGAGCTTGTCGGGTTGCTCGGCAGCCAGGTCGTGGCATTGGCTGCGGTCTTGGGCGATGTTGAACAGTTCCCACCGGTCGGCGTCGAAATGGGACCAACCCGCCGGTGACGCCGCATGCACGGTGTTGGCGAACCAGCCCCGATGCCAGATTCCCCGGGTGCCGAGCATGGTGTAGAACTGGGTTTCCTTACCGGTGTCGGCAGCCGAGTCATCAAGAGCCGCTTTGAAACTCACACCATCGAGCGGCTTCTGCGCAATGCCCTTGACCGTCTCGGGGGGCGTCATGCCCAGCAGGTCGTAGATGGTCGGGGTGATATCGCTGACGGAGACGTAGTTGTCGCGAACCTCGCCGTGTGCGGCAATACCGTTGGGCCAG